>NZ_PKGG01000604.1:0-365 GCF_046480465.1 Arthrospira sp. PCC 8006 | reverse complement strand
GCCCGAACTGGTTCTCGTCACACAGATGGAACGCCACGTCGCCAAGCGGCTGCGGATTCCCTGCGCAGTGATCTCGGCGCCGGTGCATGTCCAGGACTTTCCCGCACGCTACTCCCCGCAGATGGGAAACGAGGGCGCCAACGTCATTTTCGACAGCTGGGTGCACCCGCTGATGATGGGCCTGGAGGAGCATCTCCTGGGGATGTTCCGCGACGATTTCGAATTCAACGATGGCGAGGCGCCGTCGCATCTGGCGCGTGCCCAGGGCGCGCCGGAGCGTGCCCTGCCTGAAYCCGACCACGAGCTGATCGTCTTTGCCCGCCCGCTTTCATGGGATGGAGAGGCGGAAAAGGAGCTGAAGAAGA
>NZ_PKGG01000439.1:0-1649 GCF_046480465.1 Arthrospira sp. PCC 8006 | reverse complement strand
AGCCAATGACTAACTGTAATGGTTAAGATATGCCCACTAGTCACGGTGTGGATATAGAGACTGCGACAAGTAAGAGTGTTATGACGAAAGCGAGTTTAAAGATTACGTGTTGTATTTAGCTCCCAAAGTTGAGGTGACAAAGCGGGGGGTTGTAGCCCTGTTCCTACTGACAATAGGGTATCTACATTAGGAGTCGTGTGATGTGAAAGTATCAAGCACGGTTTGGAATTGGAGTTGGGGAAGGCGACTTCCCTTTCGACCATAACTACTTCTACGTTTAACAGCAGCAGTCCGTATATTGACCTTGAGATTCCCTTCCTTGCCTGGAGGTGAGTCCAAGCGTCGGGACATACAAACAGTTATTGGGTGTTCATGTCACCTTCATTTATCCAGACTCGGGGCTGGAACCCCACCAGGAGTTGATTTCAGGCATTGCAGCCTTATTTCTTCTCCTGAACGTTTCGCTCATATAAGAATATTTTACCATGCCCGACGACACTCCTGTTGCTATTGTCGATACTAATGAGGTTTATTGCCAATTTTATAATTTGGGACTAATTTCTTATCAACAGGCTTGGAGATGGCAGCAAGACTTAGTGGCCGATCGCATTAATTGTCCAAATTTAGAGGATATTTTGATTTTATTAGAACACCCGCCCGTTTATACCCTGGGACAGGGGGCTAGTTCTGAATTTCTCAAGTTTGACCCCCATGAGTCTGAATATGAACTGTACAGAGTTGAACGAGGGGGGGAAGTCACCTATCACTGTCCTGGCCAGTTGGTAGGATATCCGATTTTGAACCTGCGACGGCATCAAATGGACTTACATTGGTATTTGCGCCAACTAGAAGAAGTATTGATTCGGACAATTAGGGTTTGGGGAATTGAGTCCCAGCGCATCGAGGGTTTGACAGGGGTTTGGGTGGGGGAAACTAAAGTAGCAGCCATTGGGATTAAGGTCAGTCGCTGGATTACCATGCACGGGTTCGCCTTGAATGTTTGTCCTGACTTAACTGGATTTAAAGCGATCGTTCCCTGTGGTATTTCTGATTTCCCCGTAGGGAGTCTGGCTGAATTAGTCCCGGATATTTCCATCGAGCAAGTCCGGGATGTTCTCGCCGCCTGTTTTGCTGAAGTTTTTGGAGTCACCCTCGCCTGATTACAAGGGTCCGAAAAGGTGTAGGCACAGCGATGCCATAACTTGAGCCAAAGGAGCCCCACAAGGGGGGATGAGCCCATCAAAACTAAGATTTTGAAAGCGAGTTGCTGGGGTAGCAGCGAGTGCTTGCGGAAAGTTTCCTCCCATTGATTAGGAGATAGTCGGGGGATTAACCACTTGCCAAACTGGGCATATAAGGCTGGAATGACGGGGGAGGTCAAAGCCGTAGAGGTGAATAATCCTCCTAATACCACGATGGCGAGGGGTTGTAGAACTTCATTTCTGGTTCGGATTCTGTGCGTTCGCGCAGCGTGCCCGCCAGAAGTATCGCCAAGGGTAGCATTCCCAGAGCAGAAGTTAAAGCGGTCTGACCGATAGCGTGCAAACGTTCGCGGGGAGCCTTGAGTGATGACTTCTTTGAAGTGCATCCCTCTCCGGTTCGGATTCTTGTTGTAGTTATCCACCAACAGTAAACCATTGCGGACAGCC
>NZ_PKGG01000020.1:0-42496 GCF_046480465.1 Arthrospira sp. PCC 8006 | reverse complement strand
TTCCAAGACAACGGTAAACGCTTCCATATAGCAGACCGGGTCCGTGGTACCACCAAAGGTCATAGGAACATCAGGTTCAAAAGCAGTCATCACATAGGATTCGGGTTTACTTAGATGTTTAGCCAGGGATGCTGACAAATCCTTGAGTAAACTTTCAACTTGGGATTTTTCCGGTTGAGAAATCGATGTTTTGACTTTAATCAGTGGCATAAATCCTGTTTTAACCTCCGTAATTCCATCCTGTACTCGCTAAGGAGAGAATTTCCCCTTCTCGGTGAACTCCGGCCGCGATTACTTCCCCGACGAAAACCGAGTGGTCACCTTTTTCCACGCTACCAACTACATTACACTCGATGTAGCCTAGAGAATCTGAGAGAATCGGGCAGCCTGTTTCTCCTAGGTAAAATTCCAGGTCCTCGAATTTGCTACCGACTAAACGCTGCGGCTTAAAGAATTTTTGGGCAATGTCTTTTTGTCCCAATTCTAAAAAAGTCAGGGCGAACACACCGCTGGCTTTAATCATGGCGTGGGACCGGGAGTCATTGCGAACGCAGTTTACCACTAGGGGAGGTTTAAAGGATGACTGCATCACCCAACTGGCGGTAAAACCATTGATGTCGTCTCCTTCTTTGACTCCACAAATATATAGGGCGTGGGGCATTGTTCGGAGAATAGTTGTTTTTGCTTGTTCGTCTAGCATGGGTTTTTCAGTCTAGGTCTTGTAGTTTTTAGTTTACCGTTATTTTGGTTATGAGAAACGGAATGAGGGCGAAAAATTTAGCGGGGATGTTGAACAAGGAGCAGATATCTGGTTGTGGGGTTTCCGGGAGAGGGAAGTTCCCACACGGAGTCGGATGATTTTAGAACTGTTTGGGGCGTAAAACACATAAACAGAAATCTGACGCTAAACCTCCGGGTATTTCCATCAGGATTTCTTCAAATTCTAATAATAGCCTAACTAATGCTTCTGATTTGGGGTCGCCGGGTAACAGTTGCGTATGTTCTAACAGGGGATACAGAGGATGCAGAATAGCACCGCCAAAGGGATTGTATACCTCGATATTAAAGTAGTATTCGATGAATGGTAAAATTAGCTTAGAACGCACGGCTTCGGATGGGTCGGTGGCGAAGACTTGATGAATGGTGGGATTGATAAAGTTTTCTTGAATTCCAGAACGCAAGATTTCCCCAAAGCATTTATACAGGCGGTTAATTATTTGCACCTGATGGGGGCTATAAATGCAGTAATTATCCCCTACATATTCATTGATGATAAAGTAGCCATCGGGGTGAAGGCAGCCGTGAACTATGCCTAAAAATCTCTCGATTTCTTTGACGTGATGTAAGGATCCCGAACAGAAGGCAATATCGTATTTTTTGCCTTTATCAAGAGTAAAGGTATTGAAATCGTCCTGATAAAAGTTGATATTAACTCCCACATTGGCCGCAGTTTGGCGGGCAATATTTAGGGATGCTTCGGAGAAATCAAAGGCATCAATATGGTTGGCAAACCTTTCTTGTGCCATGACGATTTCATGGTTGCCGATACCACAACCTAGGGAGATTAATTGGTCGAAATTTCGCGGGGTAAAATAGTCTTCAATTAGCCATCGTAGCCAATATTTTTGACTCTGACCACCAGACATTCGCTTATAAATGGTATTAGCTACAATGGGGTTGGATACCCACTGACTAGCTATGGCTGCAGTGGGGTTGGTTTCCCAATAGTTTTTATCCTGGGGGGCTTCTATGGTAACAGTTTCTGGTGGCACTGGGGTTTCGGGGATGGTTTCTGTTTCTACAACTTCTAATTCGGGGGCTTCCTGGGATAACTGAGGATGAGGATGAGGATTCATTAAATAGGCTTCTTGGAAAATCTCACCATAGGCTGCTGTCATCTCCTCAAAGCGATTGAGGGAGTCTAGGACATATTTGGCATTTTGGGCGAATTGCTGCCTTTTAGGCTCATTTTCGAGCAGTTCGGTGAGACATTTGGCTAACTCATCGGGTTGATTGGGTGTATAAAATAGGGCATTAATTTCACAGCGCACTTGTTCAGGAATGCCAAATACAGGGGTGGTGATAATTGGTAAATCAAAACCCATGGCTTCTAAAATTACGCGGGGATAACTTTCGATGCGGGAGGTGCAAATAAAGATATCCGCCGCGCGATAATAAAGGGCTGTTTCGGGGGTTTCTGGGACTACGGAAACGCGACTGCGTAAGGACTCTGGTAGTTGATTAACTAGGTTGGCTAATTGACTGCTATACAGGCTGGGTCGATCGCCTACAATTAAACAACGGATGCGAGAATGCCATTGGGGGGGTAGTAAGGGTAGGGCTTTCACTAGGTCTTGTTGACCTTTGCGATCGCATACTGTTCCTAATAATAAAATCGCGATTTCTCCGGGGTCAATATCCAAGGTTTCGCGGGCTGATTTCCTCGTCCATTTTTCTGCCTGTGTTAAAAGGCGATCGACATCCAAGCCATTATGAATAGTGATAAAATTATGGTGGCTATTCAGTGGCAAATATTGGTTACGGGTAGCATCAGCCACAAAAATCACCCGATAGGGGAAGTGGAAACACTCCAAAGCCTGGGCAGCAATTTCACCCCCAAAGCGATTAAAATAGGTCTGCCACGGTTCACTTTCATGGACATTCCACACACAGGGAACCCCCATATTTTCGGCGGCGGCTACCATAAAGAAATTCTCTAAAGTATTCGCATAAACCAGGTCATAACTATCAAGGCGTAACTCCTCAGCTAAAGCCGAAATAGCCTGACCATAACCCTGTCTATCGTAAACACCAGTTAAGGGATGTTCTCGGACTATTACTTTAATTCCCTGCTGTTCATATACTTGTCGCAGGGGTCCATCAGTCACACTAAAGATGACCGGTTCTATATCCCCATCTCCCGCCAATTTTATGGCTATTTCTAGCTGATGTAAAGGCGCTCCTGTGTATTCTAAGGCATTGCTACACATCAGAACTTTAGGCTGAATTTTGACAGTTAAGTTATGCCCAAAATAGCGCCGGGGTTGTATTTGGAACCACTCATTAGCCAGAGATAAATGGGGGCTATAAAACGGGTCTATTTGATTAGCATACCGACGGCGGAAGGTAGCGACCTCTTTGGGGTTATCCCCAAAACCGCGACTGGTTCCTTCCCTGTGAATTAACTCAGCATCAGGACAATAAACACAACGATATCCCGCCTCAGATAGTCGATAGCCATAATCTGCGTCATTATAGGCTACAGCAAAATCAGTCTCATTAAAACCACCCATTTCCCAAAATAGCGCCCTAGGAGTTAGTAAACAAGCGGCGGTGACGGCTGAGTAATTTTTGACTACTTTAGAATAGGCTAAATAACCAAAATCATCTCGGTGAGTCAGTTTAAAAGCATGACCTGCTAACCCATGATGTAACCCATGAATAATTCCGGCGTGTTGAATAGTATCATTGGGGAAAATCAACCGCGCACCCACAGCCCCCACCGCCTCAAATTGACCATAACCCATCATTTGAGATAACCAGTCTGGATTAATTATTTCGGTGTCATTATTGAGGAATAGCAAATAATCAGCTTCTACCTGTTCAGCGGCGCGATTATTAATGTGGGCAAAACTAAACCCAGTTTCGGGATTAGAAATTTTCAGAACCCTACATTTGGGTAAGTCTGAAAAACTGGCTAAATATGCCAAGGTTTGGGGGTCATCACTTTGGTTATCAATGACTACAATTTGATAGTTTTGATAGCTGGTTTTTGCCAGGGAATTAATACAGGCTTGCAACAGCTTTAATTGATTTTTGGTGGGAATTATAATAGCTACGGAAGGTCCGCTATGGGGGAAAGTATGGCTAAATATACCTAGATTTAATTTAACCGCCCATTGGGGTTGATGAACAGTAGCGGCGCTTTGACGGCGGGCGATCGCATCAATTATGGCATTCTGACCCGCCTGGAAACTAGCAGGTTTGGCGGCACCAGAAACAGCAGTGGAACCGGGTGCAGTACGCCAATGATATAATACTAGGGGAATATGACCGATTTGGCGAGCTTTTTCCGTTGCTCGTAGGGCAAAATCATAGTCTTGGGAACCTTCATAACCAATGCGAAACCCTCCTAATTCTTGGAAGAGGGAATGACGCACTACTAAGGCGTGACCCATGTACATATAAGATAGTAGTAATTCCGGCGACCAGTCGGGTTTAAATTGGGGCGCAAACCGTTTACCTTGGGTGTCTATTTTGTCATCATCACTATAAAGAATATCTGTTTCTGGGTTGGTGACTAGGTAGAGGGCAATTTCTGCTAAAGCGTCGGGGGTGAGTTCGTCGTCATTATCCAGAAATAGGATAAAGTCTCCGGTAGCGAGTGAGGCGGCGCTATTGGTGGCGGCGCTAATATTGCCATTTTCTGACCGGAAATATAGCTTGATACGGGGTTCGGTTTCGGCTAGTTGATTTAGGGTTTTAGCAACTTCTGGGTCGCTGCTACAATCATCAGCTATACAGAGTTCCCAATGGCTGTATACTTGACTACAAACACTGGCGATCGCTTGTTGTAAAAACTCTATAGGAGGGTTATAAACTGGCATCACTACCGAAATTTTCGGCAAAGCTGTCGCCGGAACCGCCGCCAAACGGTTACGCAAAATATCAGCCGCCCTTTCTGTCCAGACGTTAGCTTTTAACCAAGCATCATAAGGGTCAATAGTCGCCGGAATTTCAAACCCTGTTGGTAACAATACTTCCCCAGGAATTTGGCTAGTTTGGTCGTACATTTCCGACATTCGCCGTATGATAGTCGGAATTTCCCAAGGCATGGGAATTAAACGACCAAGACGTTGTTTACGTTCAGCCGCCCGTTGTCGAATAGCCGCGCTAAGTTTAATTAACTGTTTAGTCTTACCAGAAACTTTATTGAGAGGGTTAACGCGCTTAACAGTGAGGGGCTGTTGTTTTTCTAAGGCTACTGTTTCCCCATTTTCCAATTGTGCCTCAAGGGAAATATTCCAAGTTCCCGGAGGTAAATTAATCAACACTTCCCAACCACTATTAGAACTACCTACCCAGTCAGAGAAAATTTCCCCCACGTCACCCCGTGGAAGTCCATAGGCACATTCTACAGTTTGCTGTCCATAACGTAGGAATAGTTTAGTAATTTGGTATTGAGGGTGACAACACCAACCCGCAAATAGAGTTTCTCCCACTGGGACTATATTTGTATTAGGTACATCAAATGCAGCTTGTAGGGGTGAAACTCGCAGGGGATATTCTCCGAACTGATGCCATTGTCCCCTAGTGTCTTTCACTTCTAATTGCAGTCTATTATTACCTGGAATTAGGGGAATTTGTACCCGAAAACCACAGTTAGAACTACCTGGGACGTAATCATATATATTCCCCACGTCCAGGCGTTCTATATTATAGGTTCCCTCGAATATTTCATCATTAACACGGGCGCGAACAGCCTCTAAATTGAGCTTCCCGGTATGTAAACACCAGCCCTGAACTTGCATATAACTATCCCGACACCCCAGCAATTCCCAATTAGTCGGGTTATCAATAGAAGACAAAAACCGAGGTTTGAGGGTGCGTCTGGCTTGCCTTTTCGCCGTAGCATATTTAGTGCGAATTTTCCAGAATTTAGAGGCTTTAATCGCAGCCAATTCCCCTTCCGCCAAGTTCCGCGCCATTTGGGTCTGTCCGAGTTCCTCCTCTAGTTCTCGGAGTTTAGCAAAGGCTTGCTTAAATTGTACTTGGCTAGTTTGTAGTCGAAATTGAGTCTGTCCTAATTCGGTTTCTAAACTGCTAATTTTAAACTGGGCGTTATGTAGTTTAAATTCCGTCGTTCCCAGTTCGGTTTCCGTATTAATTAATTTACTCAAAACATCTTGATATTTGATATCAAAATCTTGATATTTGTCTTGGATTTGTTGCAGTTCCCCCTGGGTTTTTCCGAGTTCTTGTTCCGTGGCTACCAGTTTAGTTGTGGCTTCTTGCAAACCCACTTCTAGGTTGTGGGCGTGGGCTGTCATTCCCCGCAATTCTAGGGTGCTTGCTTCTAGTTCCCCTTGGGTTTTTCCTAATTGTTCTTCGGTGGTAACTAATTTGGCGATCGCATCTTGTTGTTTAATCTCTAAACCATTCAGTTTTAGTTGAGTTCTACCTAGTTCAGTTTCCTTACTAACCAACCTATCTACAGCATCATGAAAATGGTCTTGCCACAGCTTAACATCAGCTTCTAAAATACCGCATTCTTTTTCCAGTTGCCGAATATTTGACCAATCTTTAAACGCCCAACTAGGACTCGGCTTTTGTTGCACAGCTTCCCGCTCAAAATTATTTAAACCACTTCCCAGATTTTTCGCCGCTTCTTCTAGTTCTTGATATAGGCTCAATGCCTCTGGGAAGTAATAGCCAATTAATCCTGGTTTCCTACTTTTAATAATTTCATTGATTAACAGACTTTCGTCAAAATTGCTGCGGTTATCWTCAATTGTTAACCCTAAACCAAGATTTTCATTTATTGCCTTTATAAAATCTTTGGGATAATTTCCCACCTTATAAACATTAGAGATTAAGCATCTTTGGGGATTATTTTTATAAAAGTTTAGCAGCTTGTTATTATAAAAAATCCACATTTTAACCGCCATTTCTGGGGAAGTAATTAAGGCTTCATCTGTAGACCTACGATAAAGAGAGTCCACCACTTCCCAGGGAGTTCTATAAACAAAAATAAACTTAGCTTCTGGTATCAGTTCCCCCCAAAAATCCAACAGCAGAGTCGTCCTCGGATCTTTCCATCCCCAGGGAGATAATGGGTCTTGATTTTGGGCAATTAGCTGTTGTGCCTGTTCCCGTTGAGTCGGTGTTAATGATATCTTATCTTCCGCCACGCAGCCCAATTCATCAATGCCATTATCGCGCAAAAT
This sequence comes from Arthrospira sp. PCC 8006, assembly GCF_046480465.1. Taxonomy (NCBI): domain Bacteria; kingdom Bacillati; phylum Cyanobacteriota; class Cyanophyceae; order Oscillatoriales; family Microcoleaceae; genus Arthrospira; species Arthrospira sp. PCC 8006. Next base: position 35,549 of record NZ_PKGG01000020.1, on the reverse strand, counting down.
CTCTTTATGAAATTCCACAAAATCAATATTTTCAAAATGACCCTTGATATTTCCATAATTGGAACCCACCAAATTTTGACCAATATTGACACCATACTCCTGGAGCAAAGAAGCCGTCAAGGAAGTGCCAGAACGGTGCATTCCCGTGATAATTAAAATTGGTGATTGACCCTCTGCTGCTATGTCCATAGATTTTACTTAACTAATTCAGATCGATGCGGCTATTCATTTACAGGCAAGCCGAGAACACGCTTTAGTTTAAACCATTTTGTCCGCAGTTTCCAAAACTTGCTACTCTCCATTGCCTGAATACGATTTTCCAGGGTATCAAGCTGATGACTCATTATCTGCATTTGGGGCTGTAGATGCTCCCATTCGCTTTTTTGGGCGAGATATTCTGTCTGATATCGGCTAATTTCAGCTTCCGTCTCGAACTTTCGCGCCTGATATTGGTCTATCTGGGATTGATATTGGGCTATTTGCTGCTTATATTGATCTATTTGGGATTGATATTGGGCTATTTGGGATTGATATTGGTCTATTTGGGATTGATATTGGGTTATTTGGGATTGATATTGGTCTACGGTGGCTGTCAACTGTGCCTGAGTTTGGGTAAGTTGCTGGCGTGTAGTAGATAGTTGAATGTCCCAATTTCTGCGGCTGGAGATAGCCACTAAGCGATCGCCTTCTATAATCGCCTGTAAGCCCTTGCTAGAGACAATTTTGATGATTAATATATCCTGGGGCGAAATCTGGTCACTAGAGAGGACACAGGACCAGCCGGAGAGCAAAAAATCTGGCTGTTGGTAGTGGGCGACAATATCGGGTCGTTCCTCAGAACAGGGATAGACACCAATAAGGCGAGAGTCGGACCACAATTGAATCTCTAAAGTTACCCCAGGGTTAAAATCAATAGCCCATCCACTGAGGCGAACTTCTCCGTTAGGTTGAATATAGCAGTAGTCAATTTTGCCTTCTGGATGATGATAGAATGCCAGAGGATTAGGGGATGCTACAGAGCGATCGCTTACCGCATAAAGGTCTTGATAGCGGTTTAAGCCTTTAGGAATGCGGGTAATTTCAGCATTACCATCACTAATTTGGTCAAGTATTCGCCGCACATATTCTTCCGTCACCCAGGTAGTGCCATACTCTTGTTTATCGAGAGATTTACTTTCACTATCTGGACTAAATACTAACCCCGTTTCCGACCTACGGATATGGGGGTCTAATAATTCCATATCCAAGACGCTAAATAATAGTAAACCCCGCCTTGATTTCAAATCATAAATTTTTTGCATCCAGCCTTCAAAAGTAGTGGCTGGCATATGGCTAAAAAACGAACTAGCCATAATCACATCAAAACTGCGATCAACTTGATAATCTTCAGGTAAAGAGGTGGAATATAKTCCCTGTACTCCAAAGTATTCGCTTTGGAATTTAACCGCCTTTTTATAGATATCAGAAACCCAGATTTTTTCTGGTGGTATTTCTTGGATTAAAAAGCGAGTGAACCGACCATATCCACAGGCAAAATCTAAGAAGGACTCCACCGCCTCAAATCCGCCAAAATGCCAATCAACCAACTGTTTTACTGTGTCCAAAATCGCCCGACCCATAGTATAGTAATAGGTTAAAGCACGATGGGAGTTTTTATCTTCGAGTTGATTAAATACATAGGAGTACATTTCATCGATCGCCATAATTTCTGGTTTAAAAGTTTCAGGCGATCGAGCCAAGGTCTGAATCAAAACATCCACCAGGGGATTATCATGAACAAAAATATTAGTTTTCATGGCAGATGTCATTTATCCCACGGATACACCGTCTAAATTTTCCCAATTAACCTTACCAGAGGTAATAGTTAGTTGTGGTTCAACCAACAGATCAACAACACCCGTACCACAGGACTCTTCGCAGGGTTGAACCCTAAACATAGCCACATCAACGCACCTATCTAAATAGGTAAATTCCCCCTCGACGATACCGGATACACCAGCATTCAAGAAATACACATCAGGAGCCAGGAGGCATTTAAACTGAAATTCTAACATAATTTTAGTTCCAGCATCAATATATTTAATTAACTGAGAGGTTGCCAAAAAAGAAGYCCCCGCCAATTCATAGCCACTAACAGTTTTAACCAACATTCCAAAGCGGACATGGGAGGCTGACTTAATAAACTCAACCTCGTAGTTATAAGTATAGGTTTGACGAGCGACCAAATGATTAACTCGCTTCCCTTTTAAAGTTCTAATATGGGGGTCTTGGATAGTTGCACCCCGACTAGGATAACGAATCAATTGGTCAGGGACTAAATTCGGGTCGTAATAGTCTCGATAATCAGGATTATGTTTAATCATCCCCTGACTCTGAGGCTGACTATGATTACCATTTTGTTGAGAGATGCTAATTACTTTATGGACTTGAGGTTGAGGAGGCAATGAGGCTTTAATCTGCTTAATTTCGGCGCGAACTTGGGCGGCGGCATCTGCATCAGCATAGATCATTTTTTGATATTTAGAAACAATCATTTTCGGGGTATGTTCTAATAACATTTCCCCCTTATCCATAAGTACCGCCGAATCGCATAACTGAATAATTGAGGGTGCCGAATGGGATACAAATAGAATAGTACCGCCCCGGTCTTGGATTTCGTGAATGCGGCTAAAACACTTACGTTGAAAGGCTTCATCTCCCACAGATAGGGCTTCATCAACAATCAAGATATCAGGGTCAACGCTAGTAGCCACAGCAAAACCCAAGCGAATATACATCCCACTGGAATAGGTTTTGACAGGTTGATCGATAAAATCGCCGATATCAGCGAAGGCGGCAATATCATCAAATTTGGTAGCAATTTCTTCAGGTGTCAATCCCAACAACTGACCATTAAAGAAAACATTTTGTCTTCCGGTAAATTCAGGATTAAATCCACTACCTAACTCTAGCAAAGCGGACACACGACCATTAACTTTAACTTCGCCATTAGTGGGGGTTAAAGTTCCCGCAATAATTTGTAGGAGGGTGCTTTTCCCTGACCCATTTCTGCCGACAATTCCGAGAGTTTGACCCCGAAAAACTTGTAGGTTGATATCTTGTAGGGCCCAAAAATTTTCAGCCAGACTGGTTCTAGGCCAAAACATCTCTTTGAGGCGATCTACGGGATGTTTATACCGCTTAAAACATTTGGAAACTTGATTGACGGAAATTGCAATATCAGTCATGGATTCTGATTGAGGATTAGGCTATCAATGGTAAGGTGGCGAACAGTGAAAACTCCGAACAGTAAATATCTGGTCTAAAGCACATCAGCAAAGGCAGGACGTAAGCGCCGATAGACTCCTAAGCCGATAGAGAAAATCACAATGGATACGGCTGTAGCCACGGCTAATTCTCCCCCATGTTGGACAGTTCCCACTAGGACTAGATCTCGATAACTTTCAGCGATCGCCGTAACCGGGTTCAGCCAAAACACCCACACCCGCCACCCTTCAGGGATTTTGCTGGCTGGGTAAACAATTGGCGTTACATAAAACCACAAATTGAGAATCACCCCCAAAGTTTGTGGGATGTCTCGCAGAAAGACTGTCAGCGCCGCCGTTAAATATCCTAAGCCAGCAGTTAACAGCAGTTGTGGGACCCAAATCATCGGTAGTAGCCAGAGGGTTTGGTGAAGGCCTTGATAGGAGAAGCCCACAAATACAATCAACACCGCTAAACCAAAGGTACTTTCAATAAAAGCCGACAAAATTGGCACCAGTGGTAACAATCCCAGGGGAAAGACCACTTTTTTGACCAGATTAGTTTGTCCAATCACAGAAGTAGCCGCCTGGGTCAAGCCATTGATAAATGCAAACCAAGGAATTAGACCAGCAAACAGCCACAGTCCAAAAGTCAGTTTACTGTCCTCTGGCATTCCTGTAATGCTGAGTTTAACCTGCAAAACAATAGAGAAAACATAGGTATAGATGAGCAGTTGCGCCAACTGATTGAGTAAAGGCCAGAGGTTTCCCAGAATAGACCCTTTGTATCGCGCCTCTAGGTCCCGTTGTACAAGGGTAGCGAGTAGGTTGAGTTTTGTGCGCCATTGACTATAGACAACTGGATATCTCCCCCCCCAAACTCTGTGTACAACACCTTTCATTGACCTAAGCAATTTTTTGTCCCTCGTCCACTACACACACCACAGCCAAATATCTTATTAGAGACAATGGTTTGAGGACAAGTGTGCCACATTCGGTGTCTTGATTGCTAGTCCCAGGGCGTTAATAGGGTAGTCGATCGCCAAAAAAAACACCCCAACAGGGGTGCATTAACGTATTTATTGATGGCTAATCAGATATTATTTACCAAGCCGGGTTATAGATTTCGGCGCTGTTGCTATCTAACCCAACCTGATCAGCCAGACGGTTAAACATTGATTTTTCCCGTTTCCAGGTTGACCGTTGCTGCTTGAGGATTAACTCCCGAGAGCGATCGGCTACTGACAGCGGAGTTTGAGAAGGTGTCGCCACTGCTTCCGGGTTATTGGAATATTTCACTCCACGATAAGTCAGGTTATGGCTAGGTTGCAGAACAGGTGCTTTTTTCAAGTTACGGAAGCGCCAGTCTTGACCACGATACTTGCCACCTACTTGGCCAACTGTGGTTTCAACGGATTCGGTATTTTGGCTGTAGCTAACGCCGCGATATGTAAGTCCCATGATTTTCGCCTCTCTTGTTCAAAATTGGTTAACTTAGTGAGGCGCGTTCCTTCGGGATTACTCCCTACTTCCGTCTCCCCTCCTCTGAACTTATGGGCTCGAAAACCCTTAGAGCGAAAAGAGATGAACGATTTGTTTTTGTTTCTGTATCTATTGTTACCGTTTCCCAAATAAATGTCAAGGGTCTATGGGATTTCTTTAGAAAATTTTAATAATTTTGCTAAATACCCCCAAAAGGGGTAGAGACAAGGCCAGCCTTGTCTCCGAGGGGTTTGAGAGGTGGTGGGTTCCTAATGAGCGGAACCGTTACCATGATAGTCGTCGCTGTCGTAGAAGCCGTTTTGTGTGCCGAAGAATATGCAGGCGATGCTAAACACCACGCTTAACCCGACTAAAATTAACTTGATATCCATATTTAAGGTATCCCTCCCGATAAATTTACCAGCGATTAGGATTGTAAACGGTTCTGAGTGAAACCGTGTTGCTACCTCCATAAATTAGGGCCAATTATGGTTTTGACCCCAAAAAGCGATCGCCTTCGACGCGATCGACTCCAGACACTAAAATGGTCAACAGTACAAATTTAACCTACTCCATTCCATGATATCCAAAAACTGGATCCTAAAAGCGCTTCTGTTCCTGTTCGGCGCATGGTTGATATTTGATATGATCACCTGGGTCATCGCCGAATACCTATGGTTTGATGAAGTTGGCTATTTATCCGTATTCAGGCGACGACTGCTAACCCAAGTAGGATTATGGGTCCTAGGGGTAGGTTTGAGTGCAGCCTTTCTATTCTTCAATTTGGCTATTGCTGACAAATTTCGCACTCGTGCCGCCATTAAATCTTACCATCGATTTGAGGATGCCCTATTTTCACCGCCTCCCCCTAGTCCGCCCCCAGCCTTAAATTTGCCATGGCTGTCTTTTCTGGTAATTGGGCCAACTATGTTCATGGTGGTGATGATACTCCACTATGGCCATGAGTTTATTACAGATTTCAACATCAGCCTAGAGCAGGATTTGGTTGTTCCTTTGCTACCCCGTCGGTTTGATTTTGCCGTAGTTTGGGAAATGATCACTCAGCAACCTATCCAATGGTGGCAAATTGCCATGAGTTTGGCTCTGACTATAGCAGTGATAATTAAACCACAACTTTCTCTCAGTGCGATCGCTGTATTTTTTAGCCTCGGTTTTGGTTGGGTTCTTTCCAGTCACTGGATTAATGTACTGGGATTTTTCTACCCCACCGATTTTCAGATTACAGAAGGTCTCTTTAACAAAGATATTGGTTTTTATATTTTTATCCTCTCCGCCATTGACTTAGTAGAATTTTGGCTATTCGGTCTATTTCTGTTAACCCTAATTTCCTGCTCCTTAATTTATCTCCTCTCCGGTGATAGCTTTAACCAAGGAAAATTTCCCGGATTTTCTCGGTTTCAGCAGCGCCACTTACATGGGTTGGCTGGTGTCTTCATGCTATCTATGGCTCTGCGATATTGGTTAAATCGATATGAGTTATTATATTCAGAACGCGGGGTCGTATTTGGGGCTGGCTATACCGATGTTAACGTAGCTGAACCAGCTTATTACCTGATGTTTTTCATTAGTATATTATTTGCACTGTTTCTATTCTGGCAGGCCTTCTTTTCCGTAGAAGTTATTAAACCTTATGTCGAGTTTTTCTTGAAAAATATGGGCTTGCGTCGTCGGCGATCGCAGCCTAAACGCTATGCCAAATTATTCGCGGATAGCTATTCTTTGAGGGCAATTTTATCTGTATATATTTTAATGGGATTTTGTGCCAATGTTTGGTTGCCGGAGATTGTGCAAAGGGTCATAGTTCAGCCTAACGAATTAGAGCGAGAATTGCCCTTTATGGAACGCAATATTCAATTTACCCAACAGGGTTTTAATCTCGACAATATTGAGATTGAAACCTTTGACCCAGACGCTGAACTCAGCCTTGCTGACCTCGAAAGAAATTCTCTCACCATTGACAATATTCGGCTGTGGGACCAGCGACCCCTATTACAAACTAATCGTCAACTCCAGCAAATTCGACCTTATTATGAATTTCTGGATGCTGCAATTGACCGCTATACTTTGCTGAAACCAGAAGAGGAACAAACACCAGATAATCGTACTCAAAAACAACAGGTGATTATTGCAGGAAGGGAATTAGACTATCAGCTAGTCCCCGAAAAAGCGCAAACTTGGATTAATCAACACCTCGTCTATACCCACGGTTATGGATTTACCCTATCGCCAGTTAACAAAGTAGCTGAAGGAGGACTACCCAAATATTTTATTAAAAATATCGGTCCTGCGCCTCGGTTTAACTCAGATACTACCCTAGAAGTTGATCCTCGCGTTGAAGATAGTATCCCTATCGGAAAGCCTCGCATTTATTACGGTCAACTCACTAATACCAATGTCATGACTGGTACTAAGGTTTTGGAGTTTGACTTTCCCTCCGGTGATGAAAATGTCTATAATACCTATAGCGGTGATGGGGGTATCCTGATTAACTCCCTATGGCGGCGGTTACTATTTGCTAAGTATTTAAAAAACTGGCAAATGATTTTTACCCGGAACTTTTTGCCGGAAACTAAAGTCCTATTTCGTCGTCAAATTCCACAGCGAGTTAAAGCGATCGCTCCTTTTTTACGATATGATAAAAACCCTTATTTGGTAGCCGCAGATAGCAGCCTAGGTCAAGATGTGGTTCCCGAAAATGCACAGGATGGCAAATATCTCTATTGGATTTTAGATGCTTACACCACCAGCAGTCGCTACCCCTATTCCGACCCAGAAGATGGCGAATTTAACTACATTCGCAACTCAGTTAAAGTCGTAATTGATGCCTATAATGGCTCCATTAAATTCTACTATCTCAGTGAACCCAGAGACCCGCTGTTAATCACTTTGCGCCAAATTTTCCCCGATTTATTTGAACCCATCGAAAATATGCCCCAATCTTTGTATCAGCATATTCGATACCCCCAAGATTTATTTACGGTGCAATCAGAACGCCTATTAACTTACCATATGCAGGATCCTAGGGTGTTCTATAACCGGGAAGATGTCTGGCGCATTCCCACCGAAATTTATGGCGGTCAAACTCAACGAGTTGCGCCTTATTATTTGATTATGAAACTACCCACAGAAGCCATGGCAGAGTTTATTCTGTTGCAGCCATTTACTCCCGCTAGTCGCCTCAATTTAATTGCTTGGTTAGCGGCGCGATCAGACTCTCCCCAATATGGCAAACTGTTATTATATCAGTTTCCTAAGCAGCGATTAGTATTTGGACCTGAACAGGTAGAGGCACTAATTAACCAAGAACCCCGAATATCTGAGCAGATCTCACTGTGGAATCGTCAAGGCTCCCGCGTGCTTCAGGGTAATTTATTAGTAATTCCCATTGAACAGTCTTTGTTGTATGTAGAACCCATTTATCTCGAGGCGACTGATAATAGTTTACCTACTCTAGTCAGGGTCATTGTTGCCTATGAAAATCGAATTGTCATGCGTCCGACTTTAGATGAATCTCTGCANGCTNTTTTTGATGCTGACCCCATTGAACCCGCCATTATAGTTCCCAATTGATATTGAACAATGGATAATTAACAACAATTAATACAGCTTGTTCAGAAATCGTGCTAAACATTACCCTCACCCTAAATCTGGATCCCAGGGGGGGAGAGGGACTTTGACAGCCTATTGCATGATTACTGAAAAGGCCGTAATAAATAATGAATTGCGGGGTAGGGAGGCGAGGTTGATAATTATTAATTATTAATTATTAATTATTAATTATTAATTGCCGGTTGGGGAGGCGAGGTTATAGAAGAACCCGCCCCTACAATGATCAATTGTGTGGCCGGAAGGTTGCCCGATCGCCTAAATCTGGTAAATTTAAGGTAACAGTTGAGCAAACAGACAGTAATTGAACCTATGGCACTGATTACAACGGGTGGGAAACTAATTCGAGATTTGGAGTCGGAAGGAGCTTTAGCCCTTTATGTTCCCTTGGAGGGAGGATTTGAGGGACGTTACCGCCGCCGTCTCAGAATAGCCGGTTATACTACCTATAGCTTATCGGCAAGGGGATTAGGTGACTTGGCGGCGTACTTGTTGGGGGTTCATGGTGTCCGACCAGCTCACCTAGGGAAAAAAAGCAGCGGTAATGATGCGGCGGTGGGAGACATTTATTATATTCCTCCGGTGGTCAACTATCAGTTAGAAAATCTGCCCCCCAACTCGAAGGGATTAGTATTATGGATCATAGAAGGGCATATTTTGTCAAGCCAAGAGGTGGATTTTCTCAGTCGCTTACCGAGCCTCGAACCTCGGGTTAAAATTGCTATAGAGATGGGAGGCGATCGCCAATTTAGCTGGAAACCTTTAAAAAATGCGATCGCCGTTGCGTAAGCGCCAACCATTTCCTGCAGCTATGTAAACATAGAAAATGTGATCACTATTGATTCCCCCCTAACATCACTGAAAACAGGTCGCTGGTTCAAACTCATTTGCGGAGCCAGTTACCAGCACCTGCCATCAGTTCGCCATCTAGCCTTAGCTTATACCCTAGCGGGGGCGGACTGCATTGATGTGGCGGCGGACCCGGCGGTGATTAAAGCTACCCTCGAAGCGATCGCCATAGCTGCTGACTTAGGAGATAGAGCCCGTCGCCGAGGTTTTGGCTATGGAGGGAGACCGTGGTTAATGGTCAGCCTCAACGACGGAGAAGATCCCCATTTTCGGAAAGCCGAATTTGAAGCTACAGCCTGTCCAACCAATTGTCCCCGTCCCTGTGAAAGCATTTGTCCGGCCGGGGCGATCGCCTTTAGCGACCTACAAGCTGGCGTTATAGATGAACTATGCTATGGCTGTGGTCGGTGTATACCCGTTTGTCCATCAAATTTGATCGGGGCTCGGTCCTATGTATTTAGCCCAGAAGCCGTTGCGCCGCTGGTGTTTCAAACCGGAGTAGATGCCATCGAAATCCATACCCAAAGCGATCGCGAAGCCGACTTCCGTCGCCTGTGGCATCATATTCAGCCCTGGATACACCAACTCAAAGCGATCGCCATTAGCTGTCCCAACAGCCCCGATCTAMTCGATTATTTGCGGAGTCTCCATCAGCTAATCACTCCCCTACCCTCAACCACCGCCTTAATTTGGCAAACCGACGGTAGACCCATGAGTGGCGACATAGGTAGTGGCACCACCAGAGCCAGCATTCAACTGAGCCAAAAGGTCTTATCCGCCCAACTACCAGGATATGTGCAACTAGCAGGAGGCACAAACGATTATACTGTAGCCAAACTGCGATCGCTAAAACTTCTCCCCGATGAGGGAACCGAGAAAAACTCCACTTCCCCAAAAGTCGCCGGAGTCGCCTATGGTAGCTATGCTCGCACCTTACTTTCCCCCATTTTAGAATCCCTAGAATCTCCTAATCAGGAATCTGACCCCCTAGAAATGTCAAAAATCACTCAATTAGAAACCCAAGCAGACCTACTATGGAAAGCCGTTAACCTAGCAAGTTCCCTGGTTTCCCAAATCAAAGGATTTTGAGGTTTCCGTACTCAAATCCCTCAACCAGTTCTCACCCACCCTATTGATTGAACACTTCAACCTGAGAAGTATGCAGATCACAGACGACCTTAACAGATTGCTTGATATTGTTCCCCCAACAGTCCGAAAAAACCTGATCAACCACCCAGAACGCGAATGTTTGATTGAAATAGTCATGGATTTGGGTCGTCTCCCAGAGGCTCGTTTTCCCAGCAATGCCGAATACCTATCCCAACAGCCTGTTACCTGGGATGACCTGAGCCATTGCATATCCCGCATTGGTGAGTTTAGCGGTGACAACCGAGCCGGCATTGAAAAAACCTTACACCGGATTAGTGCCATTCGCAACCGCACCGGGAAAGTTATCGGCTTAACCTGTCGAGTCGGTCGCGCCGTTTTTGGCAAAATCGGCATGATCCGAGACTTGGTAGAAACCGGAGGCTCAATTTTGATGCTAGGTCGTCCTGGTGTCGGCAAAACTACTGCCCTGCGAGAAATTGCCCGCGTCCTAGCTGATGAACTCCATAAACGGGTCGTAATTATCGATACATCTAACGAAATTGCCGGGGATGGAGATATTCCACACCCCGCCATTGGACGAGCCAGACGTATGCAGGTAGCCAGTCCAGAACTGCAACATCAGGTCATGATCGAGGCGGTGGAAAACCATATGCCGGAAGTGATTGTCATTGACGAAATCGGCACAGAATTGGAAGCCCTCGCCGCCCGCACGATTTCCGAGCGGGGTGTGCAATTAATCGGAACCGCCCACGGGAACCGCATCGAAAACCTGATGAAGAACCCCACTTTAGCAGATCTGATTGGCGGAATTCAAGCGGTGACTTTGGGGGATGATGAGGCACGGCGGCGGGGTTCCCAAAAAACCGTTTTGGAACGTAAGGCTCCCCCAACTTTTGATATTGCCATAGAAATGTTGGAACGGGAACGTTGGGTGGTGCATGAGTCTGTATCAACTACCGTTGATGGTTTGCTGCGGGGAATGCAGCCGACTTTACAGGTCAGACAAATGAACGATCGCGGTGAAGTGACTGTTACCCAAGAACGTTATAGCACCCCCGCCGCTCGTAATGCTGTGCCTGCTGGTTCATCCACTGGTTCATCCCGACCCTTACCCCCTTTGTCTGCACCCGGTTTGGGGGGTCTGCGGGCTTCGGGGAAAATGATGCCACTTCCCACTAGCACTACTGTTCGCTCTGGGTCTGTGCCGGAAAAGCAACCCGCCACCCAGGAATTTGAACAGTTGCTAAATGCCTCCTTTGATAGTCAAGGATTGGGGGATGACAATGCTTTGGATCTGGGGGATAATGGATTTAATGAGGATGATTTGCCTCTGCATATCTATCCTTATGCGATCGCTCGCTATCAGATTGAGCAGGTGATTCGCACCCTGATGTTGCCTGTGGTGGTGACTAAGGATATTGATGGTGCTGATGCGGTCTTGGCTTTGCGATCGCATATTCGCAATCAGTCCAAGCTGCGACAAATGGCAAAGAACCGCCATATACCCATTCACACCGTTAAATCTGGCAGTCCCCCTCAGATTGCTAAGGCTCTGCATCGGTTACTACACAGGTCAGATCCTAGCACTCCAGAAGTTCCTGATCTCAGTCTGTTTGCTTCGGGGAATTCCTCTGATGAACTCGAAGCCTTAGAGGAAGCCAGACTAGCGGTAGAGGAAATTGTCATTCCCAAGGGTCAACCTGTCGAACTTTTACCTCGTTCCCCAAAAGTGCGAAAAATGCAGCATGAACTGGTGGAACACTATCGCCTGAAATCTAACAGTTTCGGCGAAGAACCCAACCGCCGGATCAGGATTTATCCAGCATAGCAAATACATCATTACCTAGGGGCAGCCTGTTCGGGTTGCCTCGGTTTATAATACCTGCTCAAAATATAGTCATTTTCCCTTTCAACTTTACCAAGTTTAAACGGGAATAATTAACTCTCCACTGTTCCCTCTTGCCTTTGAGCCTGTTGTGTGGGCAAATAACTTAACTTGATGGTCAATGATTCAACAGCTTATTCAACTAATTACTACCATGACCGGGCTACATATTCGGCCCCAGGATTATGGGACATTCTCGCAAAAAATTTGGCGACGGGTTCAGCAACTGCATCTTTCCAGTTTGAATGAATACTATCATTTACTAACGGCGGCTAATATCGAGAGTAGAACCGAATGGTCGGAATTAATGCCCTTGTTAACCACCACCGAAACCTACTTTTTTCGCGATCGCGGTCAGTTTAAGTTATTGCGTGAGGTGATAGTACCTGAATTGATTGCCGCCCGAAAATCCTCTAAGACTCTGCGTTTGTGGAGTGCTGGATGTTCCACCGGGGAAGAAGCCTACTCTTTAGCCATTTTAGTGCAACAGTTGCTCCCAGACTGGCAAAATTGGTTAATTGAGATTATCGGCACTGATGTTAATGAAGTAGCCCTTCAACGGGCTAGAGATGGGGTATATAGCCATTGGTCTTTTCGCATGGTTGACCCCGAGGTGCAAAGTAAATATTTCTATCCCCAAGGACAGAATTGGTTAGTTAATCGCCCCGCCAAAAGTATGGTTAGGTTCCTGAAACTTAACTTGGTGAGTGATAATTGTATCAATGCGATCGCCAGTCTGGGTAAAATAGATTTGATTTTATGTAGAAATGTTTTTGTTTATTTCGAGAAGCCTTATATTGTACAAGTTCTGAGAAAATTCTATCAGGTACTTAGACCCGGTGGCTATATGATGACAGCCCATGCAGAAATTCAGGGATTATTGCTAGATGAGTTTAAAGCCCACGTTTTTCCAGAGTCCGTGATTTATCAACGGGAAAAACCGACCCGAAATCTGCCTGTATCCTCCCCCAATGACTCCCTAAACCATCAAAGCCAGCCTTTACCCCCGTTACGAAATACGCCCTATTATACCCCCAACGGTAGCCGTTTATCCTCCCCTTCTCAACCTCCGGCAAATCATGGTCAAAATCACCAACGGAATCATCTCTCAACTTTATCTATTGTACCGCCACCAGTTGCCTCGATACCCACCGCATCAGAACAGGCGATCGCCATTAGTCAAAGCCTGGAAGAAGCCCAAAAGCTAATCAACCAAAAAGCCTATAATGAAGCCCTCAAAAAAGTTCAAGAATTTGTGGCTAATCATCCCCACAATTTTGATGCTCATTATCTAATGGCGCAAATTCATGCTAATAGCGGACAGCATGATGCGGCGATTGTGAATTGCCAAAAAGCCTTAGAAATCAATTCCTTGTCCATTGATCCTTATTATATTTTGTTGCACATTTCCCAGGAAAAAGGCGACTGGGAAACGGCGAAAATTTTTGCCAAAAGAATCATCTATTTATCAGATGTTTCTGCCTCGTCAATTTGCGCTCATATGGAGTTGGCGACTGTCCATGAAAGGGAAGGAAATTTGTTGAAAGCCAAAAAACTTTACTTAACAGCACTATCCCTGTTAAATACAATTTCTGACCAGAGTCCTGTTCCCTATTTGGGGAAAATTTCCGCCGGAGAATTAAAGGCTTATCTCCAACAAAAATTAAATCTGATTCTGTATTAATAAATAAGGTACTGTCATCATGGAAATCAAACCTTATCTCATGTTTAAGTTGGGAGGATTGACTTATGGTGTAGATGGCTTGTTAGTGCAAGAGATTTTCTCCTTACCTGAACTCAACCCCATTGTCGAAGCCGCCCCCGAATTAGTAGGGATTCTGAATTTACGCAGTGAATTCTTATCAATCATTGACTTAAATATTCATTTTGGACTGGAAAATGCAGCGAATTCTTATGTAATTGATGATGTAATTATTGTGCTAAGATTAGGTGAGGAAAAGTTAGGAATTTTGGTAAATGAAGTTTGCGAAGTGCAGATGATTGCTACCGAAGATATTACCAGGAATCTCCCCTATAGCGTGATGGTAAACCTACCACCTCAGTCGAGATCGAGAACTCATGATCATGCGATCGCTGGATATGCCGAAATTGAAGATCAGATTATTATGATCTTAGCTCCTGAATCCTTACGGGATAAGATTATCTCTGACAGCAGCGCCCTGATCTCAGATAGCAAGAATGATCATCGAGATGACCATGATTATCCAGTCACCAGAAACCGTAAAATTCCCGTTTTTTGTCCCGACTCAACACCACAAGAAAGGCAGATTTTTCGGGAACGTGCCGATAATTTGAGGCGCAAGACCGAGAAAGATGAGTTATCCGGGTTGATGTCCTTGGTTGTGATTGGTTTAAATGGTGAATACTTTGGCGTAAATCTCCCCATTATTCGGGAATTTACCGATATTCATAATGTTACCCCTATTCCTTGCACCCCCCCTCATATTGTTGGTAATATGAACCTGCGGGGTGAGATTGTCACCTTAGTTGATATTAGGGGAATTTTGGGTTTACCAATGGATATTAACGGTAGTTCCCAAAAGGCGGCGATCGTCCAAGTGGGTGAAGTAGTCGCCGGAATTATTGTTAATGATATTTTTGATGTCACCTATCTAAACCCCTCCGCAATTAAGCCAGTTCCCGCCGCTGTTCATTCTACCCAAGATGAATATTTACGGGGGACAGCAATTTATCGCGATCGCCAAAATCCCGAAGCACAAAACCGGATGATGAGTTTATTAGACCTCGAGAAAATCCTAGTCCAAGAAACCCTGGTAGTTAATGAAGAAATATAAACCAATTGTTAACTAATTATAAAAACTCTATCCTTTGGCATATTCCCAAGTAAAATAGTAGTTATAATCACGATTTAACCTTTTTTTTCAGACTAGCAAACGTTGCCAACCCTCGCCTATTCTAGACACCAATGCCAATGAGCGCATATTTTTACTAACATGATGAAACGATTAACCACCAAACTTTACTGCGGTTTCTTCCTGATACCCGCCACAGTCATCCTAGCTATAAGTAGCTATTCGGTTTTTTCATTCTGGCGCATAGATTCGCGCATTGGCACTATCTATGATGATCGAGTCATACCCCTTCAGCAAATCAAAAATATCTCCGATGCCTATGCGATTGAAATAATTGATGCTGTCAATAAAGCCAACAGTGGCCTAATCACCACCAGTGCCGCATTAAATACTGTTAATCTTGCCATAGAAACAATTAGCACCAACTGGGAAAGTTATAAAAATACCCAATTAACATTAGAAGAGAGAGAAATCGCCAACGAAATTGACCGATTATTTGTTCCTGCCCAGACTCGCATTACCGAACTGCAACAAACACTAATAAGAGGCAATCCCGAAGACTTAGCCGCCTTTGATGGACCGTTATATGATGTCATAGACCCCCTCACCGAGAGGCTTCAGAGGTTAATTGATTTACAACTGCGGGTAGCTTCAGCGGAAAGGGAGAAAGCTCGTGCCGTATTAAATGAAACCCTGTTATTATTTGGATTATTAATCTTACTTGCCATAGTAATCGCCTCTCCCCTAGGTTACTTTTTAAGCCAGTCTATTGCTAATACCTTTAAACAAACTATTAGAGCCATTTCAGATAGTTCCACAGAAATTGCTGTTGCCACAGAACAACACGAACGCATTGCCACAGAACAAGCCGCAGCAGTTAGTGAAACCACCTCCACCATGGATGAATTAGGAGCCTCCTCCCAAGCAGCTACCCAACAAGCAGAAGCGGCTGTCACCGGAGCTAAAAAGGCTTTATCCATGTCCGAAAGTGGTCAAACCGCAGTTAATAGCACCTTAGAAGGTATGGCAAACCTCCAAGATAAAGTGGAGGGAATAGCCCAACAAATTCTCCGCCTCAGTGAACAGACCAATCAAATTGGTAATATCTCCCAATTAGTCGCTGATTTGGCTAATCAAACCAATATGTTAGCCCTGAATGCGGCTGTTGAAGCGGTACGAGCCGGAGAACATGGTCGCGGATTTGGGGTGGTTGCTACCGAAATTCGCAAACTGGCTGATGAGAGTCAGAAATCCGCCCAAAAAATCGGTACTTTAGTTTCGGATATTCAGACAGCGATTAATTCCACAGTGATGGTCACAGAAGAGGGGACTAAAACAGTTCGCTCCAATGTTGATGTGGCGCAAAGAACTGCCCAAGCCTTTTTAGGTGTGAAAGAATCGGTGAATGATGTGGTTGTGAATAATCAACAAATCTCTCTCAATATTAAGCAACAAACCCTGGCTATTAACCAAGTTTTGGAAGCCATGAATTCCCTCAAACAGGGGGCAAACGAAACCGCCAATGGTATCGGACAAACCAAAAGAGGCATGGAACAGCTCAAACATATAGCCGAAGAACTGGAATCCATTATTTAGGGATAATTTTGGGGGTCATAAAACCATGGATATTCAGGGAAAATTATAGAAAATTTAGGAGTCAGGAAAAATGCTGATGTTTAAAAAGCTAAGATACTGGGTTATTGGAGGATATACTATTCCGATATTCCTGATGATTGTGAGTGCTACGGTGGTTTCAGTTAACGTAGGTCGGGTGCAAATAGAATCGCAGCAACTCGAGTTGTCTCGTCAAATAGCTCGAGATGTTGCTAATGTCTCCATAAATCTTCAGGCTATGTCCAGAACCCTGAGAGGCTATCTGATTGATAACAATCCTACATCTATAAATAGCTGGAATGAAGCCAAAAATAGTGTAAATGAAAGCATCAGTTTGTTAAGCCAAATTATGACTGATGAACAGCAACTTAAAACCATGGAGGAAATTAGGAAACAGTATAATGATTTAGACGAATTTCATAGCGATATCATTCAAATCATAGCCAACGGCGAACCTGAAGCAGCTCGTCAAGCCTGGATAGCAAATGGCATAGGAGTGAGAATTGCTGAGGATGTTGCTAAGTTAATTGAGCAGATGAATAGTCGAGAACAGGAACTGGTGGGGTTGAACGTAGCAAGCCAAACCCAGGCTCTGAATAATCTTTTAACATCGGTATGGGTTAGTATTGGTATAGCGATTATCATTTCGATTATTTTAGGAAGTTGGATTATTGCTACTATTGTCCAAAAAATTACCCAGGAAGCCAATAACATCGCCCTAGCAGCTACGGAGATTTCTACTACTATTGAAGAACAGGAACGTGTGGCTGTTCAGCAGGCTGCTTCTGTGAATGAAACTACCACGAGTATGGATGAGTTGGGGGCTTCCTCCCGTCAGTGTGCTGAACAGGCTTCTGCTGCGTCTTCGGGAGCGCGTCAGGTGCTGGCTTTGGCGGGAAATAACCGCCAAGAAGATACTTATGATGGTAGTCCGAGTTTGCGGGAAAAAATGTCACAGGTTCAGGCTCAAATCCTGCGTTTGAGTGAAAACCTCGGCCAGATATATAATATTACTAATTTGGTTAGTGATTTAGCTAATCAAACTAATATGCTGGCTTTGAATGCTTCGGTGGAAGCGGTGAGAGCGGGGGAACATGGTAAGGGTTTTGGGGTGGTGGCTAGTGAAATCCGCAAATTAGCAGATCAGAGTCGCAAGTCGGCGGAAAAAATTGGCTCTCTAATTACGGATATTCAAAATTCGACTAATTCGACTGTGATAGTAACGGAAGAGGGGACTAAGGCTGTGGAAAAAATTATCGCTTCTATTAATGATGTGGCGGTGAATATTCAGCAAATTTCTCTGAATACTAAACAACAGGCGATGGCGGTAGAGCAGGTAATTGATGCGATGAATAGCCTAAATACTGCTGCTCAAGAAACGGCTAACGGTCTAGCTCAAAGTCGTTCTGGTACTGAACAACTTAATAATACGGCGATCGGGTTAAAAAATCTGGTTTAGGAATGGTTGATGGCTAGGAGAAATTACCATGATTGAAGATGATGAATTGCGGGAAGTCTTTAAAATTGCCAGTGAGGAACATTTACAAAAACTTGATGATGGTTTTTTGTACCTAGAACAAAACCCTAATGATAGGACGAAAATAGATGAACTGCTGCGGGAAGCGCACAGTTTAAAGGGAGATGCGGGAATGCTGGGGGTTAAGGATGTTTCTACGCTGGCTCACCAACTCGAACACCTGTTAGGGGCTATAAATAGGGGAGAGGATACGTTTTCCCATCAAATGAGCGATCGCATGGCCCATGGACTGGATGCAATTCGGAAACTGGTAAAAGAAGCGGTTACTGGGGAACCTTCGGGGATTAACGCTTTTTATGTGTTAGCGAATTTAATGGGGGCTAGGGCTGAAGGGGAAATTGCGCGACCCACAGAGGTGGGAACCCCTGCTGTAGCTGATTCTGATAAGTCTTCTGATGAGAACCTGACAGCACCAACGACGGAAGAAGGGGACCAGGAGGAGGCGGAAAGCACCCCAGAAACCCAAGAAACTGAGACCCCAGAAGATAGTGTAACGGAGGGTGAGCATCACCCAGAGAACGCGGAACCAGGGGATAGTCCTACTGTTGAATTAGAAAAGCCAGCGCCTTCTAGTCCTACGGTTACGCCTATTTCGACCTATAAAATTGAGACAATTCGGGTGGCTACGCGAAACTTAGATGCTCTGATGACTCAAACGGGAGAGTTGACGGTAACCAAAATTCGCATTGCTCATAGGTTAGCAGAAATTGAGGAAATAACTAACCTATTAGAGGAGTGGAGTCGGGATGCTTTTATCAATAGGTTTGCTCTCCATGACCTGGAAGCTAGGGAGGGTTTATCTCATGGTAGGGGTACTATGGGACAATTACAAAGTTACCACCAAAGAACAGGCGATCGCCTAGAGATTCTTAGCACATTAGTCAATCAGCTAAGAACTTCCATATATGAAGATATGGCTCGTCTGGATTTAATTTCTGACGAACTAGAAGAGGGAGTCCGTACCCTGCGACTGTTACCCCTATCGACGATATTTAACCTATTTCCGCGCATGGTGCGAGATTTAGCGAGGGAACAGAAGAAACAGGTACAATTGATAATTGAGGGGGGCGAAACTAGGGCGGACAAACGCATCCTAGAGGAGATGAAAGACCCCCTAATGCACATTCTGCGTAATGCTATTGATCATGGCATAGAAACTGCGGCCGAACGTGCGACGAGAGCCAAACCACCCCAGGCTACTATCCGGTTACGGGGATATCAAACGGCTACCAGTGTGGTGATTGAGGTTAGCGATGATGGCCGAGGTTTAGATATTGAGCAAATTAAACAAACGGCGATTAAACGGGGAATTTGTCAGCCAGAAGAATTGGTGGGAATGACTATCCAACAAATTCAAGCCCTGATTTTTACTCCCGGTTTTTCTACCCGGAAATCGGTGACGGAGGTTTCGGGGCGGGGTGTGGGTATGGATGTGGTTCGCACTAATGTGGAACACCTGAAGGGGACGATTAATGTTGATTCGACTTCGGGAAGGGGCTCTACTTTCCGCATTCAATTGGGAACTACGCTGGCTACAGCCCATGTGTTGATTGTGGCGGTTGATAGCATTTCCTATGCGATTCCTGTAGAGTATGTGCAAACTACGCTATTGGTGGATGATACGGATATTTTTGCCATTGAGGGTCGAGATACGATTCTGTTTGATGACCAACCTGTGTCGGTGATGTGTTTAGTGGACTTGCTGGAAGTGAAATCTAGCCGTAATGCTATCATCGGTTGGAACAATGACCGGGGTAAGTCTAAGGGAGAGGGGTCTCAACGAGAAACACCAAGGGATATGGTATCGGTCCGGCTGAGGGAAAATCTCATACCTACGGAAATGAATAATGAGGTTAATTCCAATCAATCTCACCAATCGAAGGCTAAATCTTGTATAATTCTGAGGATGGGGGAAAATCGCCTAGGCTTATTCGTTGATAGCCTGATTGATGAACAAGATGTTGTCCTCAAACCTCAAAGCCAACTCCTGCGACGAGTCAGGAATGTGGCTGGGGCGACTATTTTGGGGACTGGGGAAGTGTGTATGGTGCTTAATCCCCAGGATATGATTCGCTCGGTGCGGAAAAATTGGAAGTCCTCGACTCCTATTAATCTTTCTGATTCGGATGAGTTGGATTTAGAAAGCGATCGCCCATCTGTTATTCTATTAGTTGAGGACTCTATTGCCACCCGCACTCAAGAAAAGCGTATTTTAGAAGCAGCAGGTTATGAGGTGGTTACAGCAGTCGATGGACTAGATGGATTAAACAAACTCAAAACTCGCTCCTTTGATGCGGTAATCTCCGACATCCAAATGCCTAATTTAGATGGTTTGGGATTAACTGCTAAAATCCGCGAACATCAAGAATACAGCGAGTTACCAATTATTCTGGTGACATCTCTTGCTTCTGATGACGATAAACGCAGGGGTGCTGAAGCGGGAGCTAATGCCTACATCACTAAAGGCTCATTTAACCAGGATGTCCTCCTGCAAACTCTCAGCCGATTAGTTTGACTGCATTACAGGAGTTGATTTATGGGTCGGGCTGGTGATTATACAATCCCCGTAACCGCTAGACCTACCTGGTATTTTAGCACACGCGAAATAAATATGGCGATTCGGGTTTTGCTGGTGGAAGATTCCCCAGTTGCTCTGATTATTCTCAAACGCATTTTGGCTCAATGCAACGATATTCTGGTTGTGGGTACTGCTCGCAGCGGTTTGGAGGCTTTGTCTTTGATTCCTCAATTGCAGCCGGATGTGATTTGCACGGATTTACATATGCCTCACATGGATGGCTTGGAATTTACTGGAGAGGTGATGGCTAATTTCCCTAAGCCAATTCTGGTAATTAGTGCATCTGTCCAAGCTGAGGATACTTACAATGTATTTCAACTTCTCAATGCGGGGGNCGGTTGATGTTTTTCCTAAGCCGAAAACTGGGCTGGCTTCTGACTATCAGCAAGCCGGTATGGAATTAATTCATAAAATTAGGGTTCTGGCTGGGGTCAAGGTATTTACTAAGCATCGACGGGGGGCTACTGTTAAGGCGGCTTCGCCGGCGGCGAGTCCATCATCACATCTGGGGAGCAGAGTTAATAGTCCTGTGGCGGTTCCTACTCCTCAGAAAACTTCTTTTTCCTCTCAGATAAAGACTCCACAACATCGCTCTCAATCTGTTACTAGGGTGGTAGTAATTGGTGCTTCTACGGGAGGACCCCAGGCTCTCCATACGGTTCTGACTCAGTTTTCCCCTAAGTTACCGGTTCCGATTATCTGTGTTCAACATATTAGTGAGGGGTTTTTAAGGGGATTGGTCAATTGGTTGGATTGTCAGTGTTCTATATCGGTTAAAATTGCTCAGGCAGGAGATTTACCTGAACGGGGAAATGTCTATTTTGCTCCGGAGGGAAAACATCTCGAAATCGATCGCAATGGTCGGTTTTTGTATTCTTCTAATCCGGCTTTGGGAGGACATCGGCCTTCAATTACTGTGACGATGAAATCTGTGGCTAATTTTTACGGTAGTCACACTCTGGGGGTATTATTAACGGGTATGGGTCGGGATGGGGCTGATGGAATGCTGGAAATTGCACAATGGGGCGGCATCACTATCGCTCAAAATGAGGAAAGCTGTGTGGTTTTTGGGATGCCCCGAGAAGCGATCGCTCTGGGGGCGGCGAGTCATATTCTCCCGGTGGAGGCGATCGCTCCCTTGATTTTAAATATGATTAATTCCACCATCAAGTCTTAACGTTCAATACTGAACCAATTACCTCGCACAATTTCTCGGCATCAAAAGGCTTGGTTAGGTATTCTGTCGCCCCGGCTAGTCGCCCCTGTACTTTGTCAAAGGCTCCATCTCGCGCTGTTAGCATAATAATTGGCAATGCCTGAAATTGCGGAATACTCCGAATTGTCCGACATAGTTCTAATCCATCTATTCCCGGCATCGATACATCTAGCAGTAGCACGGAAACTTTGTTATGATATATCACTGATAAGGCATCGACGGCATTATCAGCCAGCAAAACGTTATAAGTATTAGATAGGGCTTGTTTGACTAAGCCCTGCATAACTGTACTGTCATCTACTGCTAGGACGGTTGCTTGTTGACTACTTTGATTAACAGACATTGATTATCTTTCCCTCCGTGACGCGGCTGGCCCCGACTCACGATTGAGCTATACTATTAGTTTAGATCGTTGTGCTGTGTTTAAACTATCCCTGAAGCGATCGCTTACCTGGAAACTGCTAACTATATATTAAAAAAAAATTAAATCTGAAAAATTCCCCCACAAAAAAGGTTGACTATTGCTCCTGATTTTGGTATAACTGAACTACCATCTTTAACAATTGGCTTTCTTGCAAATTCTGACTGTCACAAAAATTCCATTATAATAAAAGCATAAGTCAAGTCAACCACAAAGTCAACCATTATTTACAACTATTTACAATTCCCCCAAATCATGCCATAACTGGGGATTATGAAAATCCTCAATGACATAAGTTGCGCCGACATTTTTTAAGATGTGGGGGTCATGGGTGGAAGCGACACCAATAGTAGTAATTCCAGCAGCGACGGCGGATCTAATTCCAGAGGTAGAATCCTCAAAAACGATCGCATCTTGAGGGGATATATGCAACTGTTGTAAACAGACCTGGTAGGGTTTCGGGTCAGGCTTACCCACCCCGACATCTTCAGCGACAATAAGGGTCTGGAAATAATCAACCAAGTTTAAAGCCTTCAACATAAACGCCGCATTTTCCCTAGGCGCATTGGTAACAATAGCAGTTTGCAGTCCCTGTTTTTCAATCCAAGCCAACAACTTGATTAAGCCGGGTAGAGGTTTTAAATTCCCGGCAATTTGACGAAATTCCGCTTCTTTTTGGTCAGCCAAAATCCGCCCTTCTTCGGGGGAAAGTTGCGGGAGAATATCCCGAACAATATCAGGGTTTAAACGTCCGCTAATTTTAGCCTTATAAAAATCCGGGTTAATTTCCAGATCATAATTTTTGAGGACATCAACCCAAGTCTGATAATGAATAGGGTCGGTATTAGCCAAAGTCCCATCTAAGTCAAAAATAATCGCTTTCAGCATCATGTAAATCCAATATCTGGGGAATTAATTATTAGACCTGCGCCAGTGAAAGATATTTTCTAGGATATTATACCAAAGTTTTTGGTGTCGATGTCGTTGATGAACCCAAGCGGCGGCGGTTGGGGAAATTATGCCGGTGAGAGTTGGCCAGGGGGGGGTAAAATTAGCGATCGCATTGATGGTAATACCTTTTTGAATAGCGATCGCCAAAAAATTAATCATCTCATCAGCGCCAACCCCGAAAATAGTAGCCCCCAAAAGCCGACCATCAGAATGTCCGACCAACTCACAAAAACCCATAATTTCCCCCAAAATTTGAGTTTTAGGAACCTGTTTAAACATCTGGCGGCTAACTTGTACCTGGTCTCTATAGCGCCGTCGCGCCTGAGTTTCAGTCAAGCCGACCCTAGCCAAAGGTGGGTCAGTAAAAATCACCCAAGGAACATGATTATAATTAACCCGAAATCCCGGAAAATATAGGGCATTTTTGATGGCGATTTGGGCTTCATATTCAGCCACATGAGGCAGAGGATAACCCCCCGCCAATTCTCCACAAGCATAAACTCGACGATTAGTGGTTTGTCTGCGAGAGTTTAGCTGCAAATAACCGCCAATAAATTTAACTCCGATATCATCCAAATTCAAGCCACACAAATTAGGCTGACGACCGATACCTAGGATAATTTCATCAACTTCGATCGCCTTATTTCCGGCCTGTATCCATTTGGTATCATCAATTTGTTTAGCCTGAATTACAGGGGTTTTAGTAAGTACCTGCACCCCTTCAGCTTCTAACAAAGATTGCAGCAAAAAAGCGGTGGGGGGTTCTTCTCTCGGTAGTATGTGGTTACTGCGAACTATGAGGGTAACATCACTTCCCAAACGCCTAAATATTTGGGCTAATTCCACAGCGCTAGGGTCGCCGCCAATGACGGCAACATGATTAGGAATTTTGGTGATTTTATGAAGAGTGTCGGCGGTGAAATATCCGGCAAGAGTCAATCCTTCGATGTCGGGAATTTGGGGTTGAGAACCCATAGCCAGTAAAAAAGTACGCGATCGCAAAATTCGATTATTGACCTTCAAAGCCAGCCGAGGTTCTGTAATAAATTCCCCCACCCCAAAAATCATATCTACCCCCAAAGAAGCGATCGCCGCCGGAGAATAAATACTTTCTAGGTTAGTGGTGATATATTCACTCCATTGACAACTAGAGTCCCACTGTATTAAAATATTTTCGGGCACAATGCGATCGGCAGTTTCCCAACCGATGCCGAATTGTGACACCTGGCGCATTTGTTTAGCTACCTTAGCTATCTGTAAAAGGGGGTGGTGTCTGTTAGCGCCAAGAATTTGACCAACAACAGGGGGTGGGTCAGGTTCCAATAGTGCCACCCGACCCTGCATTTTAGAGGCTTTTATAGCGGCTTTACGTCCGGCTAAAGTGCCACCAATGATAACTATATCATAATCGAGCATTTTGGATAAGACGGAATTTTGATCATATTTCCAGATTTTACCCAAATATAGATTAATTATGTTAATTATGGCGATCGCCTTCTAGTTGTCGCAAACGTTCTTCTAATTCCCGCACCCTGTCCTCGGCCGCTTCAGCCCTTTGGCGTTCAGTTTGCACCTGCGCCGCCAATTCTGTGGACGTGAGGAATTTTTCACCGTCTGGGCGATAAATCGTAAAGTTTCCGTCTTTCAATTCAAACCGGATACCTAAGCGGGGACTCATCCAATTTTCCGGTTCGTCGATCACTTCAAGAGTCCCATCACTACTACGCAGCCAACCGTTGAAATCTAGGCGATCGGGGTCAAAAATATAGTATTCTTCAACCCCATATTGTTCATAAAACTTAAATTTTCTCGCCATTTCTTTCAAGCGATTTCCCGGTGAAAGAATTTCAAAAACCACTTGTGGTGGTATGTTACCTTCTTCCCATTGTTGATAGGAACCGCGATCGCCTTTAGGTCGCCCAAATACTACCATCGTATCAGGGGCTTGACGTATTTTATTATCACCCTGCTGAGGATACCAGAGTAAGTCTCCAGCCACCAACACATTAGGGTCATCATTAAACAAGATTTCTAGGTTTTCTTTAATAACAACAATCCAGCGAAATTGTTTAGTATTATCTGACATAGGATTGCCATCAGATTCGGGATAAATGACCGTGATTTTGTCTTGAGTGCTTGTCATAGACTTGTCATCATGGCTATGATGATATTTCTTTGATTCATTATATCATAGCTGTGGCTGTAGGGTCAGTAGGGCGAAATAGGCAGCACCACGCCTAGCTATATTGTGCATGGTGCTGATATATTTAGTGATTTTGCTTAGGACGTGCGCCAAACTTTTGAATTAATAAATCCCGGATAATTGGCTTGAGGTCATCGCAAGCCACACCCTTTTCTATACGACTTCCTAACTCAGCTTCATGACCGACTTTTCCTCCGGTATAGATATCAACAGCTTCCACTGTTTTACCATCTTTACGGGCTTTAGTACCAATGAAACCGATATCAGCCACTTGGGGCTGTCCGCAAGAGTTAGGGCAGCCAGTCCAGTGAATACGAACGCGATCGCTTATTTCCAACTCCTCATCAAGTTCTCGGGCTAATTTTAAAGCCCTTTGTTTAGTTTCAATCAAAGCAAAATTGCAATAATTATTTCCCGTGCAAGACACAAGCGATCGAGTCAAAGGGGCTGGATTAATCGAGAAAACCTCTAACAAAGGTTCCGCCAAAAACGCCTCTAATTTATCCTCAGAAATATAAGGAATAATCAAATTTTGCTCAACCGTCAGGCGAATTTCTCCCTGGCCATAAACCTCTGCCAAACGGGCTACTTCAAACATTTGGTCTGCCGATAAACGCCCCACCGGAACGTGCAACCCAACAAACTTATATCCCTGTTGTTTCTGGGGGTGAACACCCAAATAATCTTTCTTATCCTGGGTTATTTCATCCTTTAAGGCAGCCGTTGCGAGAGTTTGACCAAATTCTTCCTGCACCTCAGCCCGGAAGCGTTCTACCCCCCATGTATCCACCAACCACATCAAACGTGCCCGTTGGCGATTTTCCCGCAATCCTTCAGTGAGACCATTTTGGGTGTAAACTGTTAAGATAGCGATCGAAAGTTTAATCACATCATCGTTAGCAGGAACCCAAACATTAATCGGCACAGCTTCCACCTGACGTTGTGCCGATAAATACCCACCTACTAGGACATTAAATCCTAAGACATCATCCCGATAAGCCGGCACAAAAGCCAAATCATTAATCTCAGCATGAATGGAATTATCTCGTCCCCCTTCAATAGCAATATTGAACTTACGGGGAAGGTTAGAAAAAGCATAATTACCCTCACCTTGATTGGTAATTACCCTCTCCAATTTTTGCAACAATTCTCGGGTATCGAACAATTCATCTGGGTCAATACCAGCAATGGGAGAACCTGTCAGGTTACGAACATTATCCATACCCGATTGAATGCTGGTCATTCCTACAGCTTTCAATTTACTAAAAATATCCGGGAGGTCTTCCAAACGAATACCGCGTAATTGGATATTTTGGCGGGTAGTAATATCGGCGCTCCCATCATCTCCATAGCGTTGGACAATTTCGGCTAATACCCGCATTTGTGCGCTGTTGAGAGTACCATTGGGAATGCGTAATCTCAACATAAATTTACCGGGAGTAACAGGTCGGAAAAACACGCCCAGCCATTTAAGACGCATTTCTAAATCGGTTTTATCCATGGCTTCCCAACCGATTTTGGCAAAATATTCTAACTCGTCTTTAACGGCTAATCCATCTTTATCAGCTTTAGCTTTTTCGATTTTATTGAGTTTGACTTTGGGTTCAGAGGCGACAACCATGATTTTATCTATAACTGAGGTTAACAATGATTTGTAGATTAAATTCAGAATCAGTGATAATTTGTAGTTGAAGATACATAAAACCTCTGATTTTGCAAGTATTGCATATATAATATGTAAAAAACGCATACTTGCCAGGTTTTAGTATTTTGGAATACCAAATTCCGGGGAAATTCACCATAATTTGGGTTCATCAACCTGATGATGATGGCAAGTTTAAACTTATCTAATGTCTGGGAATTATTTAGTAATTAATTAACGAGGTGCAATTATGGAAACAAAATCAGCTATTGGCAAGGTTTATTTAGTGGGTGCGGGGCCTGGCGATCCGGGTTTGCTGACATTAAAAGGTAAAGTTTTGATTGAGTCAGCGGATGTGGTTATTTATGATGCTTTGGTGAGTGAAGAAATTTTAGCAATGATTAACCCAAAGGCTGAAAAAATCCATGCCGGAAAGCGTCGCGGTCGCCATTCTTTACCCCAAGAGGAAACGACACAATTAATGATTGATCAAGCCCAAACTCATGGGGTAGTTGTGCGTTTAAAAGGTGGCGATCCGTTTGTTTTTGGTCGCGGTGGGGAGGAAATGGAGGCTTTAATTGCGGCGGGAGTTCCGGTAGAGGTGGTTCCGGGTGTGACTTCTGGTATTGCCGCGCCAGCTTATGCGGGGATTCCTTTAACTCACCGGAATTATAGTTCTTCTGTGACTTTTGTAACAGGTCATGAAGCGGCGGGAAAGTATCGCCCAGAGGTGAAGTGGGAGGCTATTGCTAAGGGTTCTGAAACTATTGTGATTTATATGGGGGTTCAAAATTTGGGTAATATTATTGAGGCTTTGGTGGCTGGTGGTTTAAGCATGGAAACTCCCATAGCTTTAATTCGTTGGGGAACTTGTCCGCACCAGGAGGAATTACGGGGCACTTTAAACACTATTATTGAACAGGTGGAAAATACGGGTTTTGAAGCGCCAGCTATTGCTGTTATTGGTGAGGTGGTGGGCTTAAATGATGTTCTGTCTGGATGTCGTCCTGTACCTGTGAAAATCATAACTAATAATGGGATTTGATAAGGATTTGATAATATGATGAATGAATTTATTAACCTAGCTAAGGTGGCTAGTGATAATCGGGATTGGCCCCAGGTTGTTTACGGTCTACAACAGTTTTGCGTGAGTGGGGAAAATGAGGGGTTGGAAGAGGCGATCGCTTTAGCTTTAACAGCTTTACAATATGGAGATTTTCACACCCGTTGGGATGTGGCTAAACTGTTGCCGAAATTGGGTAAATCAGCCTGTTTACCGTTGATAGACATTTTCGAGGATGAAACAGCAGATCCAGAATATAGATGGTTTGCGGGGCGAATTTTAGGGGATTTTAATACCCCAGAAGCGATCGCCTGTTTGGTGAATTTCCTCAGTAGCGATGCTGATGATGAATTAATAGCGATCGCCGCTAGTGCGTTAGCTAATTTAGGACCGGAGGCGGTGGCAAGTTTAACCACTCTTTTAGAAGACCCCGAAACCCGTCTGATGGGTGTGCGTGCTTTATCTCAAATTCGCATTTCGGGGGTAATTTCTCCCCTGTTAACTGTTGTTAAAGACCCCGACCCCCAGGTGAGGGCGATCGCCATTGAAACCTTGGGAAGTTTTCGGGATGATCGGGTAATTCCGGCTTTAATTAATGCCCTAGAAGACCATGCAGCCATAGTGCGATCGGAAGCGGTGATTAGTTTAGGATTTCGGTCAGATATAGCGACACAATGGCACTTGGTAGAGTCGATAGACCCATTACTTTATGATATTAATGTCACTGTTTGTCAGCAGGCAGCAATGGCTATGGGGCGCTTAAAAACGGATACAGCTATTGAAAGCCTATCGATACTTTTAAAATCTTCCCTGACCCCAATTCCTTTACAAATTGCCTGTATTAAAGCGTTAATTTGGATGGAAAGTTCAGCAGGTTTAGACTGCATCGCTAAATGTCTATCAGGTTTTAATGAAGCAGTTATCCTGGAAACTATCCAGTTATTAGGTCGCCTCAAAACTGCTAATCTCAAAAATCAGGCAAGCCAAATGTTGCTATACTTATTCAGGTCAGAACATCCTAGCCTCAGCCAAATAAGGATTAAACAAGGGTTAGCTTATGCTTTAGGTCAGTTAGGAGATGTGAAAACTATGGAGATTCTGCAAGTCCTCAAAACGGATGTTAATGATAGTGTAAAATTTCATGCGATCGCTGCTATCCGACAATTAGAGACTATTTCGACACAGCCTGAATTATCAACTCTTCCGGTGCGCGAGACTGGGAATTATTAGGGCAAGTTTGCGCGCCCCAATCGCACTTTCTCAGATGGTCTAGTTGCCAACTCAGGGGTATTTCCAACAAATCGCGAGACCCGGTAAATCCCTGTCCTATAAATAGCAATAAGGCTATACAATTAAGTATGGTATGAGCCATGCGCCATTTGTAGGATTTGTAAATATCGGGAACAATTGCCAAGGCAAAAATCATCAATAAAGCGGAAGTAATGCCATAATAGTAATGGGAGAAGTGCCACTCATAACCTCGGCGAAAAACGCCATCTTGTGCCCCCAAAATTACTAATCCTGCCCCGGTTAAGGTGGCAAAAACACCCCGCCACAGGGGTTGATTAGCATTAGCACGGTACAGAAAAACTAAGGAGGCGATGGTCCCGATAAAGATTAAAACTATAAAAATCGCCTCAAACATATTCTCATTAGAAAGTTCCTTAAATACTCCTTTAAATCCAATGGAATACGCTAAAGCAATCAGGGTCACTCCTACGACGGCACCAGTTAGTAAACGTCCCATTTTTAAGTGTTCCCGACCTACCATTGGGGGAATGCGACTTGTGCTGCCTTTTTCTAGTGTTTGTAGGCGACGCTGACGAGTTTGCCAAGCCATGTGGGTAGAAATTCCAATTATGGGAAATACGACAACTACGGCTAGAAACGGATGAATCAAACTCATGAAATCGATTAGCTGCATTTCCAAGTCTCCCAAAAAAATTTGCAATTATCAAGCATCAATATTCATAGGGATTTCGAGGTTCTGGAATTGGGGTTAATTTGTCAGCTTTGATAGTTAACCTCCGTTGATTATTGAGAACTTCGGTAGTCATTTCACCCTCAACCTGTAGCCAACTGTCTTGGGGATATGCCCCCCGGTTAGTATCAGGAAGCATGACAGGAAGCGCAATGGGGTAAGCATCAGCAGCACAGCAGGTGATTACAAACCGGGTAATAAAGATAAAATTTTGGGGAAGGTTAGGGGGATAAACGACAAACCCGGTGACATTGACTCTTTGACCTCTATATGTCTCCGGTTCGGGATTGACATTAAGTAGCCTAATCCATTCTATCAGCGATCGCTCTTCTGGTCGAGAAGCGGTACGAAATTGTTGGGGCTGAATTTGTGTAGCGGGTAAAGAGTCCATGATACCCCGTTGTAAGGCGACATAACTACCCAGATTTCGGGGGGTAATGAAAAGACCTAACAGGAGAGAAATTAATAGTAGGGCGGTACTCCAACCTTTGGGAAATAAACTAATATGTTGTAGGGATTGTTGGTCTATCTGCGCTTGAGGTTTTTGGTAATTCTGGGAGAGTTCCCAAATCCGAAATCCTCCAAAGACTAATAACAGAAAACCGCCACCGATAGCGAGGGGAAAATAGTTAGGATGAATGAGGACATAAAGTTGTCCATTCAGCCAATATCTGAGGAGAAGGAATCCCCAAGCTAATATAGCTATAGCGTCCACCCAAGGAGACTGCAACCACAGTTGTAAACGAGATGATAACCTATTTAAGGTCGGTCTAACACGGTTCATAGGCGCTGATATCAATAGTTCAGATTGAGATTGACAGCCAAGGTTAGCAAAAAGGTAAGCTGGGCGGCGAGAATCATCAGATAAATGATGGCGCGAGTTTGGAAAATCGACATCATCAAGCCGACGGTTTTAATATCAATCATGGGTCCGAATACTAAAAATGCTAGTAAGGAACCTGTGGTAAAAGTGGCGGCAAAAGAGAGGGCAAAAAATGCGTCAACAGTGGAACAAATAGAAACTACTCCAGCTAGTAATAACATCGCCATAATGGAGGAAATGGGACCGTAACCTAAGCTGAGGATAATTTCGCGGGGTATTACTGTTTGAATAATAGCAGCGATCGCACTTCCGACTACCAACATTCCCCCCAATTCTCGAAACTCCTGCACGCCACTTTCAATCATTAAACCAACCCGGTCGCGGGTGGGGCGGATAAAAATAGAGGAGAAACTGAAACTTGTTTGAGGCATAGTAGCGACGGCTTGAACACCTTGTCCCTCAGCTTTCCACATAGGCATAGACTGCAAGCGCACGGGAGTGGCTGACTGACCCATAATATAAGTTCCGGATCTTAGTAGGGAAGATTTGGGCATCTCATCGACGGCTTTTTCGGTGAAGTCAGGTTGAGGAATTAAACGGGCGAGGGCTTTTTGTAGAAAGGGCCGCAGGTCTTTTTGGGCGCTAAAAACTAAGCCTAATGTTATGGCAATTATCAGGGAAAATAAAATCCGTAAAACGACGATTTCTGGTTGTCCCCGGAAGGCTACCCAAGTTGACCAAATCACAATCGGATTAATGGTGGGGGCAGCAAATAAAAAGCCGATCGCTGCTGAGGCAGGTACTCCTTGACTCAGGAGGCGACGGGCAACGGGAACATTTCCACACTCACACACGGGAAACATAAACCCGAAAAGACTGCCAAAAATCGCCCCCAGGAAGGGGTTAGTTGGAACGTAGTATAGCAGTTTGCGTTCATCCACTAACCACAGCAGTACACTGGATAACATGACACCCAGTAACAGGAAGGGCATCGCCTCCACTAACAGGCTGAGAAACAGGGTGAAAACAGCGTTCAGTTTGCTAACTATTATTGATGGCATCCTGTCTCAATTTGAATGGTTGACACTAATTTAGCTAGGCACACTCTCCGGTTAACGGCTATATTGTACACCTTCCGATGGTAATTATTAA
This sequence comes from Arthrospira sp. PCC 8006, assembly GCF_046480465.1. Classification (NCBI taxonomy): domain Bacteria; kingdom Bacillati; phylum Cyanobacteriota; class Cyanophyceae; order Oscillatoriales; family Microcoleaceae; genus Arthrospira; species Arthrospira sp. PCC 8006. Next base: position 3,336 of record NZ_PKGG01000020.1, on the reverse strand, counting down.
GAAGCAATTGTCTGGTGGGGGCGGGTTCCCCAATTAATCATAGCCTAGGTCAACCCGCCCTAGGGGGTTTATTGAGGCTACAAGGCGGCGGCGGGGGTGGGAATAGTCACCACCTCATCACCGGACAAACCAAAGGCATCATGAATGGTCTGGACGGCTTTGATGCCATCTTTTTCATCGACTACACAACTGATTTTAATTTCGGAAGTGGCAATCATGGAGATGTTGATATTTTCGGCGGCGAGGGCTTCAAACATACGGGCGGCGACTCCGGGGTTATCGACCATTCCGGCTCCTACGGCGCTAACTTTAGCGATCGCCGAATTGAGGGTAACTTCCCCATAACCCCAATTAGCGATCGCCTTTTTAATCACCAGTTTAGCCTCTTCTGCATCACCTTGAGCGACAGTAAAAGCAATATCGCGGGTGAGAATATCATTAACCTGGTGACAGCGCTGTGATTGGATAATCATATCAACGCTAATATTGTGATGTGCCAGCAGGGTAAACAACTCCGCCGCCATTCCGGGGCGATCGGGAACATGACGGATAGCCAAACGGGCTTGGTTACGGTCTATGGCGACTCCTCGCACTGGGGGAAGATCAGACCTGCCAACCAGTTGAGTCTTTTTGCTGCTGCGGGTTAGTACATCAAAGGTTTGACAGAGGGCAGTTACAGCCCGATCGCACTCAGTGGCATCAATCACACAACTGACTTTCACTTCGGAAGTAGAAATCATCTGAATATTAATTCCCGCCTCGGCTAAAGTGCGGAACATTTGGGAAGCGACTTTGGGGCGACCAATCATCCCCGCGCCGACAATGCTAACTTTAGCGATAGGGCTATCATAGCCGCGCACTTCGGGTTCTCCAATTTGGGGGTCGTTGTTGCGTCCCAAGGTTGGTAAAATTGCATCAGCTACAGCGATCGCTCGTTTATAGCAATTATGAGTCACCGTAAAGGTAATATCATTAATATTGGCTTCATGGATCGACTGAATAATCAAATCCACATTGAGCTTCTGGAGGGCAATTCCCCCAAATAAACGGGCTGCAATCCCAGGGCGATCGGGAATACGCAATAAGGAAACCGCCGCCTGATCTAGATCAAATTCTACCCCATCAACGGGTCGCACCAGTTCCAACCCTTCCATAGAAGGACGCGACGGTGATGAAGAAGTCACCCGTGTACCCGGAGCATCAGTCCAACTCGATCGCACGACTAAGGGAATGCCATAATTTCGGGCAATTTCCACGGCCCTGGGATGGAGAACTTTAGCCCCTAAACTAGCAAGTTCGAGCATTTCATCACAGGTTATTTCATCCATCAACTGTGCTTTAGGGACAAGGCGGGGGTCTGTAGTTAAAATTCCGGGTACATCGGTATAAATTTCGCATTTATCGGCTTGTAATGCTGCCGCCAAAGCGACTGCGGAAGTATCCGATCCTCCTCGTCCTAGGGTGGTAATTTCCAATTCTTGGCGATCGCTAACTCCCTGGAAACCGGCTACTACTACGACCTTACCCTCTTTTAGGTGACGAGTTAGGCGATCGGTTTGGATATTCAAAATCCGGGCGCGACTATGTTCAGCCTCTGTGACAATTCCCACCTGAGCCCCGGTCATGGAAATGGCTGGTTGTCCCATTTCCTGTAGTGCCATACTCATTAAAGCGATCGTCACCTGTTCGCCAGTAGATAACAACATATCCATTTCCCGGCGAGAGGGATGGGTAGAAATTTCTTGGGCTAGTTTCACCAAACCATCAGTAGTTTTTCCCATAGCCGAAACCACCACCACCACAGAATGATCTTCGGCGGTTTTCGCCACCCGACGGGCTACCGCTTGAATGCGATCTACTGACCCAACAGAAGTACCACCATATTTTTGAACAATCAGCATAGTAATTCCACCATAAGGAAACTCAACAATAGGTTACACCGACGACAGATTGCAGGCCGTTGCCCATGTCCACCAGACCGAGGGCGTGACATCCCCCATATTGTATCGGAAACATTCGGGAAAAATTCCCGGCTTTTCTGATACCGTTTAAGTTATAGGTTTCTGATAATCGGTTTGTAGTCCTGGCGATCGCCCCTCCACCCATGATTTCTGCTACCCGGTATTTCTGGATTTTTGGCCTGTTACTGTCTAGTGTGATCTCGATTTTGATTATGGTTTCTCAAGGCTTACAACCTCGTCTCCTCAGCGATCCTTTTTTACAACTACCCACGGAAAACTCAGTCCGGGTGGTGTGGTTTACCGAGTTTTCTGGTTCTCAGCATCAAGTCAATTATGGCAGTAACCTCCAACAAAATGCGATCGCCAGCACCTCCCAACTCACTCGCACTCGCGAAGACCAAAATTCCTGGGTAGGAGTCCAAACCCAAAACAACCGCATCTACACCCAACCCATTCCCAGAGCGATCTGGCGACACGAAGCCACCATCACAGACTTAACCCCAGGCCAACGGGTTCCCTACCAAGTTCACAGTACCACAGACAACGGCATCCCCATCAGTAGCCAAGTATTCAGCCTAGCTAGTTTACCCCAACCCGGAACAGCCTTAAAAATCCTCCTCACCTCCGACCACCAACTTAAACCCATGACCGCCGCCAATCTTCAAAAAGTAGCTGAAACTGTCGATATTGATGCTGTTTTTATGGCTGGTGATTTAGTCAATATTCCCGATCGCGCTTCCGAATGGTTCGACGATAATCGCGGCGGAGCCTTTTTTCCCTGTCTGCAAGGTCGCGCCCATTATCAACTCGAAAAAAATGGTGTCACCACTACTTATAAAGGCGGCGCTTTAATTCAAAATTTCCCCTTATTCCCCGCTATTGGTAATCATGAAATGATGGGGGCTTTTTCCGAAACCGACAGCTTAAACAACCAGTTTAATAATAGTTACCCTCAATTTGCCGCCCAACAGCTTTATCAACAAAATGCTGCCACCATTAACCCTAATAATGACCCCGAAATTCAGCAACAATGGCTCCGAGACCACAGCTTTAACTCAGATACCTATAACCAAATATTTACTCTCCCCAATCCCCACCACAATTATTATGCTATCACCTTTGGAGATATCCGCTTAGTAGTTTTATCCGCGACCAATGTTTGGCGGGTTTATCGGTTAGACTCCCACGCCAGAGGACGTTATCGAGAGAGAGACGCAGACTTTGAACGTCCCGAAAATTGGGGTTATGGCCAACATTTATTTGAGCCTATTTCCGCAGGAAGCCAACAATATATCTGGTTAAAACAGGAACTCAATAGCCCGGAATTTCAACAGGCTAAATATAAAATCGTTATGTTCCATCACCCTCCCCACAC
>NZ_PKGG01000610.1:0-357 GCF_046480465.1 Arthrospira sp. PCC 8006 | reverse complement strand
CTGCGTCTCGCCGCGGGTGAAAAGGGCCGAACCGTGCGTGCGCGGCAGGATACCCGCTTCGGACACGATGGCGCGCACATCATCCAGCTTGCGGCCGTCAATGCGCTTGCCGGTCTTGATGATGCCGCCGCGCACCACGGACGCTTCCACGTCTTTGAGCACGCCCTTGAGCACCACCGGGTCCACGCCATCAGGATTGGCTTCCGACAGGGCGAGTTCAGCGATGGCTTTTTCCTTGGCCGCGCCAACCGCCGCATAGCGCTCGGTCTTGTCCTTGATGGTGTAGGCCTTGGCAATGTCCTTGCCGACCAGCTTCTGGACCTTGGCTTCCAGCTCGGAATGATCTTCCGGCACGAA
>NZ_PKGG01000421.1:0-1881 GCF_046480465.1 Arthrospira sp. PCC 8006 | reverse complement strand
TATCGCCTACTCTCTGAGAAGTGCNACCTATCGCCTACATTCTCGGAAGTGCGATCGCGTAGCCTNNCGGAAGTGCGACCTATCGCCTACTCTCTGGGAAGTGCGACCTATCGCCTACMYTYTCAGAAGTGCGATCGCGCAGCGTGCCCGCCAGAAGTATCGCGTAGCCTCGGAGTGCGACGTATCGCCTACATTCTCGGAAGTGCGATCGCCTATCGCCTCGGAAGTGCGATCGCGTAGCCTCGGAGTGCGACCTATCGCCTACTCTCTGGGAAGTGCGACCTATCGCCTACATTCTCGGAAGTGCGATCGCGCAGCGTGCCCGCCAGAAGTATCGCCTAGCCTCTCAGAAGTGCGATCGCGCAGCGTGCCCGCCAGAAGTATCGTCTAGCCTCTCAGAAGTGCGATCGCGCAGCGTGCCCGCCAGAAGTATCGTCTACCCTCTCAGAAGTGCGATCGCCTAGCCTCGGAGTGCGACGTATCGCCTAGCCTCGGAGTGCGACGTATCGCCTAGGGTCTCAGAAGTGCGATCGCCTAGCCTCTCGGAAGTGCGATCGCCTAGCCTTTCAGAAGTGCGATCGCCTACCCTCTCGGAAGTGCGATCGCCTACCCTCTCGGAAGTGCGATCGCCTACCCTCTCGGAAGTGCGATCGCCTAGCCTTTCAGAAGTGCGATCGCCTACCCTCTCGGAAGTGCGATCGCCTAGCCTTTCAGAAGTGCGATCGCCTAGCCTTTCAGAAGTGCGATCGCCTAGCCTCTCGGAAGTGCGACGTATCGCCTAGCCTCTCGGAAGTGCGACCTATCGCCTACCCTTTCAGAAGTGCGACCTATCGCCTACCCTTTCAGAAGTGCGATCGCCTATCGCCTACTCTCTGGGAAGTGCGATCGCCTATCGCCTCGGAAGTGCGACCTATCGCCTACATTATTCTCAGAAGTGCGATCGCCTACMTTCTCMGAAGTGCGACCTATCGCCTACTCTCTGGGAAGTGCGACCTATCGCCTACATTCTCAGAAGTGCGACCTATCGCCTACTCTCTGGGAAGTGCGATCGCCTAGCCTCTCGGAAGTGCGATCGCCTAGCCTCTCGGAAGTGCGACCTATCGCCTACTCTCTGGGAAGTGCGACCTATCGCCTACATTCTCGGAAGTGCGACCTATCGCCTACTCTCTGGGAAGTGCGATCGCCTACATTCTCGGAAGTGCGATCGCCTCATCCAACTTCCCAGACCGTTTCAACTGATTCGCCTGTTTCAGCAACTCACCCGCACTCATTCCCTCACCACTCCTCATAAAAGACTCACCAATCCAGATATCGCCTCGCCACCCCCAGTAATGCTATCATATCACCCGACTGACGAAAATGCAAACCGTTTAGGACTGATTCATGAACAGCAGCTTTCAGCAAGCCAACCAACGGCGGCGAGTGGGGTGTTTAGAAGAAGCAGTAATCGCTTATCAAAAATCCATACAGTCACACCCAGACTTATATTGGACTTACCAAAAACTAGGGGAAACACTGCACCAGTTAGCGCGTTTAGAGGAAGCCGTCACAGCCTTCCGCCAAGCCATAGCCGTCAATCCCACTGCTAAGTCACATTTTAACCTGGGACGGGTTTTAGCCCAGCAGGAAGAGTGGTCGGAAGCGATCGCATGAACCGAACTTACATTCACAATTGCTCCTCCTTGCTGTCGCATCAACGGGTAAAGGGTAAACAAGTTGATTAAATATTAATCTTAATTTAATCCTCATTCAATGTTCAGCCAAGTGAACATTTCTATCACCGACAATTTCATATCTTTAACACTTTCTAAAACAGGTAAAATTTCTTGCTCTGATTTGATATCAGGAAATTGATTGGGCTGAAATATCATGACTGATTCA
>NZ_PKGG01000630.1:0-312 GCF_046480465.1 Arthrospira sp. PCC 8006 | reverse complement strand
GTGATGTCTAGGACTTCCTGGCGAGTCTTTTTGAGTTTGTATTTCAGGTGAATATCAGAGGTCGATACGGTCTACATTCAGGTGCTGCATGACAGACATGTCACCTTCAGCTTTGAGTAGGGCGTAAATATTTTTGACATTGTGGTGGATTTCTTCCCTGTCAGATTCCGAATAAAAAACCGTTTCCCATAATGTATCATTGCCCTTATAATCATATAAAGGAATAGAGCTACTGTATCTGAGCAAATCATTATAATGTATGGGAAATCCCACCTCCCTTCCATATTTCCGCAGGTATTCTCTCAGTCCTGC
>NZ_PKGG01000464.1:0-1203 GCF_046480465.1 Arthrospira sp. PCC 8006 | reverse complement strand
AAGCGATCGCCTCWCAATCCCAATCCCAGAATGAAGCGATCGCATCTCAACTCCAATCCCAGAATAAAGCGATCGCATCTCAACTACAGTCGCTACCACGGCTAGAATCTCAGATAGAAGCGATCGCATCTCAACTAAAATCCCAGAATGAAGCGATCGCATCTCAACTCCAATCCCAGAATGAAGCGATCCCATCTCAATCCCAATCACGGCTAGAATCGCAGAATGAAGCGATCCCATCTCAATCCCAATCACGGCTAGAATCTCTGGTCAAAGCGATCGCATCTCGACCTAAGCCGATAGGTGAACCACAAGTGCAAGAAACTCCCATCGTGTCTTCATCTTCTGGTTTTGATTATACCCAACTCAACAGATTATTGAAATCAGGCCAGTGGAAAGCTGCCGACCAAGAAACGGCTAAGATGATGTTAGCGGTGGCCCGACAAACCCAACGGGGATATTTATACGAGGATGATATCAAAAACTTTCCTTGCGAGGATTTGCGAATCATCGATGGTCTTTGGGTTAAACACAGTAACGGACACTTCGGGTTTAGTGTCCAGAAGCAAATTTACATCAATTGTGGAGGAAAGCCCGATGGTCGCTATCCAGGTGATACAATCGTATATCGGTTTGCAGACGAGGTAGGATGGCGAGTGGGTGGGTCGTGGAGACAGTGGAAAGATTATACGTTTTCCCCAAGAGCAGCCAAGGAGGGCCATCTCCCGGCCCTAGGGAGATTGGGTGGTTGGGTTGGGTCGTCGCAAAACTACATCCTGGGTCAAACATACTCTTCTCTCGCGCACAGACTTGTAACCTGTAGTAAATAACCACTTCAGGCAGTTGTCAAGTTCTTGTTTTCGGCAACTTTTTCACGCAAACATGGGCTTTTCCAGGCGGGGGAAGTTACCGTGGAGAGTAAAGAAACCGGGTTTCCGTGGACTAGGTAGGAGCCTGCCCTCACTGTGGGTTATAATACCAAAATAGCCGGGTTTCCCCCCGCCCGGTGGCGGCGATTTATCGGGGTTGAGAATGATGGCGAAATGTCCCGTTTGTGAAACGGAATATACACCAAATGAGGTCGAAACCTGTTCGGTGTGTGGTTATGACCTGACACCCTATCCCCCTATAATTGGTGGGATACCGTCGGGGTTTTTGGAGAAGGAGAAAAAACGCATTGCGGCNGCCAAGCGGGTTTNGCAA
>NZ_PKGG01000650.1:0-288 GCF_046480465.1 Arthrospira sp. PCC 8006 | reverse complement strand
CCCTGTCGCTGGGGGTTCTGCTGTCAATGAMATTTCCCCACCGGAATATCAATAAACCCGCCCTKTCTTTCCCTGTCGCTGGGGGTTCTGCTGTCAATGACATTTCCCCACCGGAATATCAATAAACCCGCCCTTTCTTTCTTTMCCTGTCGCTGGGGGTTCTGSTGTCAATGACATTTCCCCACCGGAATATCAATAAACCCGCCCTTTCTTTCTTTCCCTGTCGCTGGGGGTTMTGKTGTCAATGACATTTCCCCACCGGAATATCAATAAACCCGCCCTGTCTTT
>NZ_PKGG01000649.1:0-290 GCF_046480465.1 Arthrospira sp. PCC 8006 | reverse complement strand
GGCGGTGGAACCGAAAAASAAGGGTTTTGTATAACGGCGGTGGAACCGAACACCAAGGGTTTTGTATGAAGTAGGTTGGGTGTAACGGAGTSGAACCCAACACCAGGGTTTTGTATAACGGCGGTGGAACCSAACACCAAGGGTTTTGTATAACGGCGGTGGAACCSAACACCANGGGTTTTGTATAACGGCGGTGKAACCGAACACCAAGGGTTTTGTAYGAAGTAGGTTGGGTGTAACGGAGTGGAACCCAACACNAGGGTTTTGTATAACGGCGGTGGAACCAAACA
>NZ_PKGG01000186.1:0-10765 GCF_046480465.1 Arthrospira sp. PCC 8006 | reverse complement strand
ACCGCCACCAACACCGCCACCAACACCCGCACCAACACCGCACCAACACCCGCACCAACACGCMCASCGACCCAGACAGCGACCCAGACAGCGACCCAGACAGCGACCCAGACACGCACATCMACGGCAAGACCAACACCCCAAAGAACTGCCAATGATACTGGTCGATCGCCTAGACCTCAGAGGCAAGAAACAGCGATCGCACCCTTTAGGCGATCGGATTTTCCGAAATCAAGTTGTGGCGATCGACTGCCAACTAATCGGGCAGACTATCCAGTTAGATTTTATCCGGTCAACGTTCCTGATAGTGAAAGTAACTTACAACGAACAAAAGCGATTTTTTGTGGAGATGCCTATCGAAAATATCGTCATGCCAATGGTGATTATCTGATTCAAGTTGCCTCATTTACCAGTCGTTCAAGGGCGGAGGCTTTTGCCCGAATGGTTAACGAAAAAGTCTCAGGAGCAAGTGTTGGAGCAGTGAGTGTAATCAATGAACCTTGATTGAGACTGAATGAGTCGATAGCCCAGATCAACCCTATAAAATATATGTAAATCCGGGGATTCAATGCTATGATAATTAAGTTCAAGCTACTAATGCGGGTGATATCGATCCTATTTTTAGGGGGATTATGGGGCTGCGAAGCTGTCTCGGAGGTGTTGCCAACGGAGGTATTAAACCATCTCCCTAAGGGTCTGACTAACTCCTTAGAATGTCCGGAGATTCCCCGTGGTTCTTTGTCGAATCCAGAGGCGATCGCGATGGATGGAAAAAACTTTGAAGGAACGGGAATTGTGCGATCGGGTGAGGATACGGGTTTTGTGTTTTCGGGTGAAAAAGGCAAACTATTAAGTTATCGCTATAATGAGGGAGTTTGTGTTTGGATTTACGCGCCAGATAATAGTTTAGTATTGGGTAATGAATTACCTCTTAATGGGAGGTATACGGTTCATGTCGCCTCACTCGGAGGAACCAGAAATTTCGAGATAGAAATGAGTTTGTCGGCTCCGGTCGCAGCAATACCGACACCACCACCAACACCGCCACCAACACCCGCACCAACACGCACAGCGACCCAGACAGCGACCCAGACAGCGACCCAGACAGCGACCCAGACAGCGACCCAGACAGCCACAGCGACATCAACTCAAACTCAAACTTCTAGGAATTCTCCCCAGATAGATTTGACCCAGGAGCAAGCGGTAACATTAGTGAATAGATGGTTGAGTTCTAAAGGGCGTATTTTTGCGGCTCCTTTCGATCTTCAGTTAGTTCGCCAATATACTTCGGGCCCTTTATATGAAAATATTACACAACCTAATGGTTCGATAGATTGGCTTCGCAAAAATAATTCGTATTACACCTATCGGGAATCAAAAGTGATCAATGTTGTTTCTTTTTCGGTTTCCGGCTCTCGTCCAGAATTAATCGTTACTGTCTACGAAGATCGAACATTCCACACACCAACGGGGATTGATTCGCGTCTATCTGGTGCGAGTCAAGGGAACTATCGATATTGGTTTGTCAAGGATAACGGACGGTGGAAAATTAATGACGGCAAAGCCGTCAATTGATAGCCCAATTAATGATAATCATAACCAATGATTTTTAAATTTAATTAAGTGCATTTTTACCATTAAAAAACCATGATAATTCAGTTAAATAATATTACCAAAAAAATCAATAAACCGCTACTTTTTGGTTTATGTGGGGGAGCTGGATGTTTGCTGGGGGCGCTAATTTTCGGTGAAATATGGCTGTATCTAACTCGACAACCTCCGGGGTTTCTCACCAAGCCTCAAGCGGTGGTTATGCTGATAGACACATCTGGAAGTATGAGCGGATCAAAACTGCCGGAGGTGCAAAGGGCGGCATCGGAATTTGTGAGCCGACAAAACCTGAAACGCGATGATTTAGCTGTGGTGGAATTTTCCAGCCGGGCGAGTGTGGTGGCAGATTTTACCCGCGATGAAAGGGAACTACAACAGGCGATCGCTCGCCTTTCCGCCTGGGGAGGAACTAACCTCAGCGAAGGCTTCAACCTGGCAACTTCTGTCCTCCAAAATAGCGATCGCCCTGGCAATATTTTACTGTTTACTGACGGCGAACCCAACAATCGTCGGATGGCCGCATCCATCGCCCAACAAATCCGAGCCTCTGGAATTAATTTGGTCGCGGTGGGAACGGGAGACGCACCAGTTAACTACTTAACAGCTTTAACAGGTGATCCAGATTTGGTGTTTTATGCCAACTTTGGCGACCTTGACAGTGCCTTCCGGGGGGCAGAAAAAGCGATATATGGACAACAATTGGTCGAGTCGGATGAAAGCGGTAATTATGGCTTCTTTTTCGGTGTTTTTCGTATTGGTGTATGGACGGTATTTTTGGCGGTAGGAACTTCCCTCGCCTTGATTGTCGGACAAAATTACAACCTGCGTCGTCGCCTCCTCTCTTGGGAAGAAGGGAGTTTAGGAGCTGGGGGGGCTCTGATGGCTGGATTCATTGGGGGAGTTGTGGGTCAAGTGGTGTTTCTTCCCAGTGCTTACCTTCCGGTTTTGTCGGTGGTGGCTCGACTGACGGGGTGGACGGTACTGGGAACCCTTGTCGGTGGTGGAATGTCTCTATTTGTGCCTAACCTACCTCGGAAAAATGCGATGATAGCGGGGGCTGTGGGAGGTGTTTTTGGTTCTTTAAGTTTTCTGGTTTTGGAAGCGGTGACAGGGGTGATTTTAGCGCGTTTGGCAGGGGCGACAATTTTGGGATTTTGTATCGGGTTGGCGATCGCATTAAGTGAAAAATTATACAGTTCATTGTACAGTTCGGCGCTGCTGTGGGTTCACTGGAATAACCAAGAATGTACGATGGTTTCTCTGGGAGAAAAGCCCATCGAAATCGGCAGTTCCCGAAATGCTCATGTTTATTTGCCCAAAGATGCAGGATTTCCGGAACAATTCGCTCAAATTTTTATAGAAGATGGTCAAGTTATACTAGAATTTGACTCATCTCTGTCACAGCATCCTAAATTTGGGAAAATGAAGCGATTTAAACAAGAACTAAATGATGGCGATCGCCGCCAGTTTGGAGATATTATATTGGAAGTTCAAGAACGGCTTTGAATGAGGTGATCTTTGATGAATTTTCTGTAAATGGTTCAATATACACTTTACCTGTTAAGCACCAGTCAACCCGACTCCCAGCCGGTATCCTATAATCTGAATATCAGTGAAAACGAGGAAAACAACCCGGAGAGTATTTTTAACTCAAAATTGCGTGAAAAAATGCGATCGCAATTGCAACAACAAACCGCCTGTGCCATTAACAATGCTAACCTAGAAAAAATCATAAAGACATGGCTAGAAGATATCCGAGAAGGCTATCGAACCACATCTATAACGTTGGATTTACCCGCCCTAGAATTCGAGGAGATCCACCAAATACAAGATTCGGGCGATCGTCGAATTCCCGATTTATTCCCTCCCGATTTTTCGCAAATTGAACCCCAAGGCGGCGCTTTACCTCCCTTGGATTTTACCTAAATTTCACCAACCATGCTGAACGTTACTATCACGCCCCACTTAGAATTTCTCAATGCTGATAAAGCTGGACAAAAGCTATTTGTGATGCTGAAACTGCGACCTAATGCGGAGGTGTCCGCCAGTCGTCCCTCGACCACATTTAGCTTTGTGATCGATACCAGTGGCTCCATGTATGAAGTTTTGGAAGGGGAGGAGACTATACCCACAGGTAATAGTTATTTCCTGGATGGAAAGCAATAGACACAAGTCACCGGGGGAAAAACTAAAATTGACCAGGTGATCGAATCCCTCGAACGTCTGGTCAGTTCCGGCCAAGCTGACTCCCGCGATCGCATTGCATTGGTCCGGTTTGATGACTCCGCGTCGGTCCTGCTTCCCCTGACTGCATCGACAGATACGGCATCTTTGAAAAATGCGATCGGTCAACTCCGAAATTTCAGCGGCGGCACTCGCATGGCTTTGGGAATGGAAGAGGCTTTAAACATCCTGAAAAACTGCGATCTCAGCAGTCGCCGTACTCTCATTTTCACCGACGGACAGACCTTTGATGAAAGCGATTGTCGAGACCTGGCGACACAATTCGCTGAGGCGGGAATCCCCATTACAGCTTTGGGAGTTGGCGAGTATAACGAGGATTTGTTACTGTATTTGAGCGATCGTACTGGGGGCCGAGTTTTTAATGTTGTGGAAACACAAACGCACACCGGAACCACGGATATTCCTATTTCCGAACTTCCTAATACAATTTTTGAGGAAGTTCAACAAGCTCAATCGGAAGTTATCAATAACCTCAAGTTAAATATTAGCACAGTCAAGGGTGTCAAATTAGCACGAATTAGTCGCGTCTATCCCGATAGTGCTGAAATTGCCCTGGATAAAAAGCCTTATTTAATTGGAAGTGCGATCGCCAATGATGACACTGTTTTTATGCTGGAATTTGACCTGGAAAGTCATAGCCAGGCAAAGGTTCGCATTGCCCAACTTGGTCTGACTTACGACATTCCGGGACAGCAACGGCGGGGCGAACTTCCACCCCAAAATCTGGTCCTTCAGTTTGTAGCCGGACACGGAGGAAGCGCCCAAACCAACCCGGAAGTCATGGGATATGTGCAGCAGCGAAATATCAGTGGAATTGTCGATCGCGCCGCCAACCTCGCTGATCAAAATCCCGAACAAGCGGCAGAATTGCTGGAAACCGCCCGACGATTAACCGTTAAAATTGGCAACGACGCAATGGTTGAATCTCTCAACCTCGGCATTGAAGAAGTCCGCAAAACTCGCAAACTTTCTTCTGGAACCCGCAAAACCGTCAAAATGGGAGCCAAAGGTAAAACTGTCAAAATGAGCAACGATTCCGAGTTGGGTCTTTCCGAAGACCAAATTCGCAATTTGACCGGATCATAAATGATTCCAACTCTCACTAAAATATTAGCCCTTTATTAGGAGATAAAATCATGTCTATTACTTGTCCAAGCTGTAGCTATGATAACCTGGATGATGCCGAATTCTGCGAGGTCTGTGGTACAGAATTGAACACTGCCACATCTGTGCCCGCCCCCTCTGATACCGTTAGTAATTCCAGCCCCGAACTTTTTCCCTTCACTCCCTTTGAGGAAGTCGATCTTTTCCCCAAAAACGAACCCCTCACTTTTCCTACGGCTACCACTGCGCGTCTGGTCGCCAAACAAGCTAACGCACCTCAACCTGAATTTCGTTTAGATGGTGTGGCACTGGTGGGAGTTTTTGACCCGGATATGGGGCCGGTGGATATCGATTTAGAAAACTTTGCCGGGGGAGAAACGGTATCGCGCCATCACGGAGAAATTTACCCGGAAGCGGGTAATTGGATGATTAAAGACTTGGGTTCAACTAATGGGATTTTCATTAAACCAAAGGGTCAAAGTCGCTTCGGAGCGAGGATTACTAGCCCAACTTGTCTTAATCCCGGTGATGAGGTGGCTTTTGGAAAAGTTCAGTTTGTGTGGGCAGATTCTGAGTTTTAATTGACTCAATTAGGAGATAAAAAACTGGGATTATCTCCTGTCTTATGGTTCAACTTATACGGATGATTAAATGGGCTCGTGATTTCAGAAAATACCTGTTTACAAATCGGAGATTTTGTGGTAATAGTTGCCGCCAACCTGGGTCAACGCAACGATCGCATTCACTATTTTAAAGTAAGTCTGGAAAATGCAGATAGTGAACATCCTCAACTGGGACTTTTGCGAGTGGGTTCGGCAACGGGTTTGTTACAACAAGAGCTACAATTGCGGGAAACTTTGGCGGATTATAGTTTAGTTGCACCCCTACTCGCTAACATCAGGGTTTCTGATCTGTCTGAAATTGTGCAAGAACCCTCGACAGAAGAAACCATCGAAGCTGACCATATCACCCCGGAATTAACTGCCCATCAAGACCACGAATTATCGACTTTATCGAGTCCTGATGAGTCTGTGGAAATCCCCGAAAATTCGGAGGATATAGAGCAGTTAACAAATGAAACAGAAACCGCCGAAGATACAGCAGAAAGCATAACCGAAAACCAAGAAAATCAGACCCCAGAAAATACGGCGGAAAATATCACGGATAATCAAGATTTATATGAAGGCTCTGATCCGGAGACAGATGAGGGAGAAAATTACCTGGAACCCGAATATTATCCTGAAGAAAATCTAGCGGGTGATGAAGGCGATCGCCTATTGGTATTGACCGAATTTCCCCATCCTGATCGGGTATTAAGTCAGTGGTTAAAAAATACTCCGAACACCCTGGAAGTTTTAAAAGCGATCACGCCAATTTGTCAATTATTTTGGTATTTCCATCAACGTCACTGGTGTGCGATCGACATCGACCCAGATTTGTTAGAAATCGGTCAACCCATTCGCTGTTTTGACCTAACTGGCGTTTACCCAGAAGACACCCCAATGAGTTCTGGAGTCATGGGAAATTACTGTGCCCCCGAACTAGCATCCCATCCTATTCCTAGTGAAAAAAGCAGCGTTTATACCATTGGTGCTGTACTGTATCATGGGTTGTATGGACGACATCCAGAAGGCGATATTCTGGATGTTAAAAATTGCTATATTCCCCATGTTTCACAACTGCTAACCACCTCATTATCTGTGGTTCCTGATGAGCGTTTTTCCTTGTCACAACTGCGGAGTTTAGTTATAGAAACTCGCAAAATCTTGGGGGGCGATCGCGTCAATTGGGAAATCGCCAGTGAATCTACCCTGGGACTGTCTCCCCGACGACTCCAAAATGAAGATAGCTACGGAATTGCTCAAATTAATCAAGGAGCATCTGAGCAGGTGATTTTAGCAGCTTTGGCGGATGGTATGGGAGGAATGGCGGCGGGTGAGGTGGCCAGTCGTTTGGCGGTGAAAACGGTTATTGATGGATTTCGCCAGGAAGAAGAAAATATTTCAAAAAACAGCAGCCAGTGGTTAATTTCTATTGTTGATCGCGCTAACTCGGCGGTATATGAGGCGGTAAATAATGGCGGAACTACGTTAAGTTTAGCCTTGATAGAGTCCCGAAAATTGGCGATCGCTCATGTGGGTGATAGTCGCATTTATCGGGTGAGTGACGGCAAAATTGAGCAGTTGAGTGAGGATCATTCTTTGGTGGCGCTGCTGGTCGCCAGCGGTCAAATTTCCGCTGAAGAAAGCCTCGAACATCCTGATCGCAATGTTTTGACTAAATCCTTGGGCTCGAAACCCAATCTTTCCCCGGGTTACGTGCAAACGAAAAGCGATATTCAATTGCAAGATGGCGATCTAATTTTGTTATGTTCCGATGGAGTCTGGGATTTAATTAGTAATGAGGAATTTATGGGAATTTTTAGCCAATCTCAACCATTGCAAACTGCTGTTAATGAAGCAATTAAGTTAGTGCTACAACGAGGCGCACCCGATAACGCGACTTTGTTGGGATTACGATGTAGTATTACTCCCATTGCTGTTAACTTTAATTGAGTTGAGTCATCATGAAAAACCTTAATTTAATTTACAGTAACTAATTATGAGTAACATTTGTCCATCATGTGCCTATGACAACAGCCCAGGCGATCGCTTATGCATCGTTTGCGGGGCTACTTTAACTCCCACTAGCACCACTACTACTCCCACTCACTCAGGACTGTATTTACCCACAGGTACATGGCTAAAACAGGGCAAATACCAAATCAAAAAATTTATCAGTCAAGGCGGTTTTGGGATTACATACAAAGGGATTTACTGCGCTAATTCTACTACTGTAGCCATCAAAGAATTGTGGCCAGAAAATGGATGCAGACAAGGCAAATCTGTACTCTGGCCATTCTCAATTACCCCGGTTGATCGAAACAAACAACTTCATCAGTTCAAATTAGAAGCTATTTATTTAAGTCGTTGTAAATCTCCTCATATTGCTAAAGTTTATGATTGCTTTGAAGAAAATTCAACTATTTATATGGTGATGGAGTTTATAGAGGGTTCAACTCTATCCAATCTGTTATTGAATAATCACCAACCCCTAGATGAGCCTCTAGTGATTAAGTATGCCAAAACCGTCGCGGAAGCACTCATAATTATTCACCAGCACAATTTATTGCATAGAGATATTAAGCCCGAAAATATTATGATTGGCAGTGGCGATCGTGTCGTTTTAATTGATTTTGGAACCACCCGAGAATTTATCGCTGGAAAAACCGGAGATATGACCGTAATTTTAAGCCGAGGATACGCCCCATTTGAGCAGTATTCTTGCCAAGCCAGACGCTATCCCTCCACTGATATTTATGCCCTGTGTGCTTCTATCTACGAATTATTAACAGGAAAATTACCCGCCGACTCAGCCGATCGCGCCCAAGCTATTTCTCATAACTTACCCGATCCTCTAGTTCCGCCCCGACAACTCAACCCTAATATTAGCCCCTACATTCAAAAGGTAATATTAACAGGGTTAAAATTTCGGGTAAATGAACGCATACAAACCGCCCAAGATTTTATCGATGCCCTGGATGGTAAACTGATTTCTCCCCTTCATCAAACCGCCAAAACTTTGGTTAAAAAAGGCAAGTTAACCGATGCTGTCACCGCCTATCAAAATTGTTTAACTCAAGAACAAGACAACGCCGAAGCCCTCATAGAATTGGCGATTATATTATTATATCATCATAGCGATCGCGCTGATAGTATTGCCAGAAAAGCCCAGAAAATTAAACCCCAAGACGGTCGAATTTATGGCATTTTGGGGTTAGTTAGCTGTCGTAGCCAGCAGTGGAAACAAGCGATTCAACAATTACAGCATGGCATTAAACTTAGTCCAAAACAAGCCTGGATGCACACTAACCTAGGTTGGGCATTGGGAAAAGAGGGAAACTGGCAAAAAGCGGATCAGACAATTCAACAAGCATTAAACCTAGATCCTAATTCTAGTTTTGCTCTGGGGGTTAAGGCTTGGATATCTTTCCATCTTCGCCAGTGGAAAATCGTAGTTCAGGCGGGAACCCAGGGAATTTTTAAATCTCAGCAGCAGCCCTCCTCGGTGGCGATCGCCCTAAAATCCTGGCTTTATCCGCTCACAATTGCGGCTTTAGAACGAGTGACAAGCAACAAGTCTGGTGACATAACACGGCGACTGCAAGCCTTCACTCAACAAGTCCCCAATAATGCCTTGGCTTTAGGATTTAAAGCATGGTATGAGTACCGTAAAAGTGATCATGTATCTTGTCGTCAAAGTCTCAAGTTAGCAAGTCAGTGTCAGGAAATACCCGATTGGGTGATGAAAAATGGAGGTTTAATTTATGAACATCTGGGAGATTTCCAAAAAGCTGCTGATTGGTATAATAAAATATATCAAAAACAACCCAAAGATGCTTGGATTTGTTATCGTTTAGGGACGGTATTAGCTGTGATTGGTCAGTGGCAGCAAGCCAACACTTATTTGGCAGAATCGGTTAAATGCGATCGCAATTTGGCGGCAGCTTATCGAAATCTGGGCTGGGTTTTGTTGAATTTGCGAACCACAGACGGTCAAGTTAAATCGCCCCGGGAGGTCTTAGCAGCCTATCGTCAGGCTGTGACACTGTACGATCGCCAAGACCCCCAGCAAGCCCAAGATTTGCGCTCCAAGTTTCAGGCTATAAATTTGCCATTATAAGGGATGGAAGGGGGCCCTTCCAGCGATGGTTATACTGAATAGGGTTGAGTATTTCTGAACATCTGGAATTGAAGGGGCTCCCAAGTGGGGGCGATCGCCGCTGTAAATGGCTTCTACACTGACATTAGAGGTAATTGATAAATTAAATTTTTCTAAATTTGCGTAAATTTATCGGTTGCTGCTGATAGGTAGATAGATGATCTCCCTAGACGATGGCTATCTCTAAGGGAGGATAACTGAAATGGGAGGATAACCTTTAGAAAAATTTACAGTCAAAAGCTACATTTTTGTTTAATAATAAGGGAATAAATAAGGGAATAGCCTATGGTGTTTAAGCATTAAGTTGAAAATGGTGGGAGTGTCTCACGGCAAGGGTTATAGTTATATTACCCTAAATTTTTTGGCGCTATTTTGGGGATAATTTAAATCGACATAAGCGCTGATTTGAGAGGAGATGCGATCGGAGATTCTCAGAGTTTAAATTAGTTGATGTACTTTTGTTACCATCAGGTTAAAAAAATGGCCCAAATTAAAGCGATTTCTTTTCTTGGATATAATCCCCGAGGATACACTGAAACTACCTATGTCGATACCATTAACAATTCAAGGTGTACTACTCCATTTTTTCAGGAAGCATTAGTAGAATTTTATCAGCCGGATATACTGTATGTGCTGCTGACCAAAACAGCAGAAATAGGTCAGCCCCAAGGAGAAAGTCAACCCACCTGGGATACACTACAACAATTGTTACAAGGCAAAGTTGATTTAAAACCAATTAAAAATATCCCGGAAAAACACACTGAAGCTGATATTTGGTTGCTTTTTGAAAAAATAACTGATTGCTTAGAAGAAGGAGATCATGTAATTTTTGATATTACCCATGGTTTCCGTTCTTTACCAGTCTTGGCTTTGATTGCTGTCAGTTATCTCAGAGTGGTTCGCAATATTACTATTAAAGGCTTAATTTATGGAGCTTTTGACCCAACCAAACCAGGCGAAACATCAATTTTTGACTTATTACCAATTGTCAGTTTACTTGAATGGACAACAGCCACAGATCAATTTATTAAAACCGGAAATGGTC
>NZ_PKGG01000492.1:0-819 GCF_046480465.1 Arthrospira sp. PCC 8006 | reverse complement strand
AGACTACTACAACCAAGCTTTACCCCTGTATCGGGCTGTGGGGGATAGAGGGGGGGAAGCTGCTACTCTCARCAATATTGGCCATGTGTACGACTCCCTGGGAGAAAAACAAACAGCCCTAGACTACTACAACCAAGCTTTACCCCTATTAAGGGCTGTGGGSGATAGASGGGGGGAAGCTACTACTCTCARCAATATTGGCCTTGTGTACGACTCCCTGGGAGAAAAACAAACAGCCCTAGACTACTACAACCAAGCTTTACCCCTATTAAGGGCTGTGGGGGATAGAGGAGGGGAAGCTACTACTCTCAGCAATATTGGCGCTGTGTACGACTCCCTGGGAGAAAAACAAACAGCCCTAGACTACTACAACCAAGCTTTACCCCTAAGAAGGGCTGTGGGGGATASAGGGGGGGAAGCTRCTACTCTCAACAATATTGGCCATGTGTACGACTCCCTGGGAGAAAAACAAACAGCCCTAGACTACTACAACCAAGCTTTACCCCTATTAAGGGCTGTGGGGGATAGAGGAAGGGAAGCTACTACTCTCAGCAATATTGGCGCTGTGTACGACTCCYTGGGAGAAAAACAAACAGCCCTAGACTACTACAACCAAGCTTTACCCCTATTAAGGGCTGTGGGGGATAGAGGAATGGAAGCTACTACTCTCAGCAATATTGGCGCTGTGTACGACTCCTTGGGAGAAAAACAAACAGCCCTAGACTACTACAACCAAGCTTTACCCCTATTAAGGGCTGTGGGGGATAGAGGAATGGAAGCTACTACTCTCAGCAATATTGGCGCTGTGTACTCCGACCT
>NZ_PKGG01000329.1:0-3891 GCF_046480465.1 Arthrospira sp. PCC 8006 | reverse complement strand
GACAAAGGGGTATTCACATCAGGAGCCGTATGAGATGAAAGTCTCAAGAACGGTTTTGAAGTGGAGTCGGGGAAGGTGACTTCCCTTTCGACCATAACAGCCACCCCCAGTTTTGGGAATCACAAACCCAGGATTGAAGCGGGGAACGGAAGGCGCAAAGTAGAACCTACCACCAKAGGCGACCACTGCCAACCATCCATGATTAGGGAAACCGAATGTCCGGCTTGAACCATCGTAATGAGTAAGTAGCGAAATAGGTTGACACGCTGCGCTCAAAAGAGCAAGGGGAAAGAGTAGGAGGATTCTTTTACTTACCTACACAGACCTTTAAAAAGTACCCCGGTGGATAGGACGAATCTAAAGATGGAATGCCCATATAAACGGAACGTTTTAAGTCCTCTTAGACTCTGATTATCTGGTCGAGATATCAGTAGGAATAAGTGTAACCGCAAGTCTTAGAGGATGTGAGATGTGACCAGAAGCCAACGCCCTACTGTAATGGTAGGGATATGCTAACAGGTCACGGTTTGATTGTAAGAATAGAGTCTAGTAGGTGTACAAATGGCGATAGCGAGTTTAAAGAAAGGATTAACCAATCAAGACTACGAGCAACGCATGGAGGACAATCCCGTGGACCAAGGTTCAACGGAAAGTTTTCAAGCTCCAAAAGAGTATATTCCAAGCAGCTAAATCGGGACAAAATGCAAAGGTAAGAAGGTGGCAACGTCTATTGGTGAAATCATATTATGCCCGGCTCTTAGCAGTGCGGCTGTAGGGGCGGGTTCCACGGTCAGCCATGCTTCCCAACAGTCAGCTTAATAAACCCGCCCCCCNAAGCGGGTCAAGGCAGGAAAACAGCCGGTGTTGATGGAGTAAGAGTAATCTCTCCAAGACAAAGGTTTGAACTGGTCAAGAACATTAAAGGAAATCTCAAAGCAAAACCACTGCGACGGGTTTGGATTCCAAAACCTGGTAGGGATGAAAAAAGCTGGAATAGGAATACCCACAATCCAAGATAGAGCAAGGCAAGCCTTGGTTAAGTCGGCTCTCGAACCTGAATGGGAATCGAGATTTGAAGGAACTAGCTATGGGTTCAGACCAGGCAGGTCAGCCCAAGATGCAATAAGCAGGATTTACAATGCCATTAAGATTGGACAATACTATGTCCTTGATGCAGATATAGCGAAATGTTTCGACCGAATAAACCATGATTACCTACTGTCCAAAATTGATTGTCCAAGCAGCCTAAAAAGAGACATGAAACAATGGCTCAAAGCGGGAGTGCTAGATAATGGTGTATTCGAGGATACAGAAACAGGGACACCCCAGGGAGGGGTAATTAGTCCAATACTCGCCAACATCGCACTGTTGGGGATGAGTAGGTTAATAGGAAAAATGTATCCAAATAATACCAACAGCAAACCATTTGCCACGGTCATACGATATGCCGATGATTTTGTAGTCATATCCAAAGACTTAGGAATCATTGAACAGTGCAAAACTGCTATTTATGAATGGCTAAAGCCTGTTGGATTAGAGATGAAACCTGAAAAAACTCGAGTCTGCCACACACTCAAATCTATTGAGTATAATGGCAAAGCAGAAAAACCCGGATTTGATTTCTTAGGATTCAATATTAGGCAATACCCAGTAGGAAAATACAAAACTGTAAAAACAGGGGGACATAAGAGCCGATTAATCGGACATAAAACTCTCATAAAACCCAGCCAAAAAGCAGTTACCCACACTGAAGTGATTAATGGTGTAATTAAACAACATAAAAATGCGCCCCAGGCAGCCCTGATTAGTAGACTAAACCCAATCATAAGAGGATGGGCAAACTATTATTCAGCGGTAGTCTCAAAAGAGACCTTCACTAAGCTAGACAATATAATCTGGCAAATGTTACGGGCATGGACAGGATCAAGATGCGGAAAGGCAAGTTACGAAAAGCTAAGTAATTATTTCAGACATGGAACAATTAAACTTAGCAATGGGAAAGAAAGACACGAAAATTGGCTGTTCCAAACCAAAGATGGGTTACATCTGTTCAATCACAATTGGACTCCAATTATCAGACATACCCTAATACGCCCTGACGCAACACTTTATGACGGAAATTGGACTTACTGGGCAACCAGAAAAGGACAAGCAATCGACACGCCAACTAGGGTAGCAAAACTACTCAAAAAACCAAAAGGTAGATGTACCTGGTGTGGGCAATTCTTTACTCCATCAGACTTAATTGAAGTAGACCACATTGTACCTAGAAGCCAAGGTGGAAAGGATGAATACAAAAATATTCAATTATTACATCGCCATTGTCACGATGATAAAACAGCTCTTGATAAAGAGACAATGCTGTGCTCATAACAAAGAGACAGTCAGACTAGGAGCCGTATGAGGTGAAAGTCTCAAGTACGGTTTTGAATGGGAGGGGATGGAGGTGACTCCATTCTCGACCCCTTCTCGTTTACTGGCTGAAGAAATGGAATCACGAGCCGAAATTTCACCTTTAGAACCCGGTAAAACCTATGATTTGCCTACTCCATATAATACTTTTGGGGCTGGGGCGATTCTCATGCAGGCAATAGATTCCAGTGAGGAGGTTTGATGACCATGAGATTTCGCTACTCAACCACTGATTCATCCCAAAACGAATTTGAGAGTCTGCCACGAATCCCCATTATTTGGCGGCGAGAAAGTCATAGGATTGAAGCCGTGGGATTAGTTGACAGTGGTGCAACTATCAATGTCATGCAATATAATATGGGGCTACAACTAGGGGCTATTTGGGCAGACAACAAATCCATGATTCAACTAACTGGTAACTTAGGGAGCCAACCAGCACTACCTTTGTTGGCAATGGCTCAAATCGGCGATATTGCACCGATTCAGTTAGCGTTTGCCTGGACCAAAAATATTAATACACCTCTAATTCTAGGACAGACAAACTTTTTGATGGAATTTGATCTGTGTTTCTACCGTTCCCAGATGGAATTCGAGGTGAAACCTAAATCTCTGTAAGAAACCCGGTTTCTGCGACAGTTTCACCTACAAATCAGAGATTTTGCTACCAACTCTGTTTCTCAAATTTTATGTTAAAATATCCTTTTTTTTAAATACTAGAGGCAAATTATCGCTGGTCATCTTCTAAGATTTGTCAAGCAAGTTCAGCCATTTCATTTGGCGCGAGCCGCATAAATTAACACTCCAGCATCAACAAAAGTTCGGATCATGATTAGCCTGCATATCCTCCACACCGTTCCACTTTTTCTTGTTCGATTTCTTCTGGCGTTAACAAGGGGATGCCCGATTCTATAATTTCTTGGCGGATTTTTCTTAACTTTGCTCCAAGCGGAGAACTGGGTTTAGTCGGTTTAAGCCTTTGATGAATAAAGTCAATAAAAGCGAGAACTTGTTGCTGTTGTTCAGGGTCTAAACGCTGCCATTTTTCTCATAAATTTTGGGTAGTCATTTGGCTTTATTCCTGATTTTAGGCTCTGATTAATTGTAGTATAGCCTGACTTGCGATCGCCACCTCAAAACCCTAAAACGCGCCCCACCTCCTCCCCCACAGTGCCATCCTCTTTAGCGGCGAATTTTCACCCCGACAAAACCCACCCCAAAAGCGATCGCTTCGGCGTTGACCTAGGAGAGTACGATTTCTCACCTCAGAACCCCTAAAAGCGCCGTTAAAAGGCTTTCCGCCGAATCAAGGGAATCTGATATAGGCGATCGCTTCGGCGTTGACCTGGGAAAATCGAAACTTGGTTAGGGGAGCATGATTTAATCTCAAATTAGGTTAATATTTTAGGGCAATATGGTATAATAAGCGAGAAGTGCGAGACGTTTAGGAGTCAAATAAGGCTGCAATGCCTGAAATAACCT
>NZ_PKGG01000164.1:0-12029 GCF_046480465.1 Arthrospira sp. PCC 8006 | reverse complement strand
ACGGCTTGCAAAAAAACATCTATCAACAATTTCGCGTACTGGAACCTGAAGGGCTGGGACGGTAAAATCAACCATCACATCTATATCGGAAAATCTGACCAGACTACCAACGAAAAGATTCAACAAGCTGCTATAGCTATGTTTTATCGGTGTAACCCTAAACAAGCGTAAACCCTAACAGCTAACAGCTAACAGCTACCCCAATAACTTAAATGGCCCCCTATGGTTTCTAACTGCAGGGGGTGTCTATGTATTTTTATTAGGGGTCGAGATAGACCTCACGGTCTACCCCTCCCATTCAGCAGCAGAACCGTACATGAGACTTTCACCTCATACGGCTCCTAGTTTGACCGTCTCCTTGTTAAGAGTACAGCATCATCTCTTCATCAAGAGCTGTTTTATCGTCGTGACAATGGCGGTGTAATAATTGAAGATTCTTGTAGTCATCGTTTCCGCCTTGGCTTCTAGGTACAATGTGGTCTATTTCAATTAAATCTGATGGGGTAAAGAATTCCCCACACCAGGTACATCTACCTTTTGGTTTTTTGAGTAGTTTTGCTACCCTAATTGGCGTGTCGATTGCTTGTCCTTTCCTGGTTGCCCAGTAAGTCCAATTTCCGTCGTATGGTGTTGCGTCAGGGCGTATTAGGGTATGTCTGACAATTGGAGTCCAGTTGTGTTTGAACAGATGTAACCCATCTTTGGTTTGGAACAGCCAATTTTCGTGTCTTTCTTTCCCATTGCTAAGTTTAATTGTTCTATGTCTGAAATAATTTCTTAGCTTTTCGTAACTTGACTTTCCGCATCTTGATACTGTCCATGCCCTTAACATTTGCCAAACTGTGTTGTCTAGCTTATTGAAGGTCTCTGTTGAGACTACCCCTGAATAATAGTTTGACCATCCCCTAATAATTGGGTTTAGTTTGTTAATCAGGGCTGACTGAGGTGCTGTTTTATGTTGTTTAATTACACCTTTTATCACTTCTGTGTGGGCAACTGCTTTTTGGCTGGGTTTTATGTGAATTTTGTGTCCTAATAGTTTCCCATGTGGAATTTTCCCAGTTCTATATTTTCCTACAGGATATTGCCTAATATTGAAACCTAAGAAATCAAATCCGGGTTCCTCTGCTTTGCCGTTATACTCAATAGATTTGAGTGTATGGCAGATTCGAGTTTTTTCAGGTTTAATCTCTAATCCAACAGGCTTTAGCCATTCAGAAATAGCAGTTTTGCACTGTTCAATGATTCCTAGGTCTTTGGAGATGACCACAAAATCATCGGCATATCTTATAAGGTTCACCTGGGTGGCTGTGCCTTTATTTGGATACATTCCTTTAACTAGCCTTTCCATTCCCAACAGTGCGATGTTGGCGAGTATTGGACTTATTACCCCTCCTTGAGTGTTCCTGCTTCTGTATCCTCAAATACACCTTTATCTAGCACTCCCGCTTGGAGCCATTGTTTCAGGTCTCTTTTTAGGCTGCTTGGACAATGAATTTTGGACAGTAGGTAATCATGGTTCACGGTAAGAGCATTTTGCTATATCGGCATCGAGAACATAATATTGTCCTTGATTTATGGCAGTGTAAATTCTGCTAATTGCGTCATGGGCTGACCGTCCGGGACGGAACCCGTAGCTTGTGCCTTCAAATCTCGATTCCCATTCAGGTTCGAGAGCCGACTTAACCAAGGCTTGCCTTGCTCTATCTTGAATTGTGGGTATTCCTATTCCAGCTTTTTTCATCCCTACCAGGTTTTGGAATCCAAACCCGACGCAGTGGTTTTGCTTTGAGATTTCCCTTAATGTTCTTAACAAGTTCAAACCTTTGTCTTGGAGAGATTACTCTTACTCCATCAACTCCGGCTGTCTTCTTGCCTTGACCCGCTTGGGGGGGCGGGTTTATTAAGCTGACTGTTGGGAAGCATGGCTGACCGTGGAACCCGCCCCTACAGCCGCACTGCTAAGAGYCGGGCATAATATGATTTCACCAATAGACGTTGCCACCTTCTAACCTTTGCATCCTGTCCCGATTTAGCTGCTTGAAATATCCTCTTTTGGAGTTGGAAAACTTTCCGTTGAACTTTCGCCCATGGGATAGCCTTCCATGGGTTTTTCGTAGTCTTGATTGGTTTGGTTTTGCCAAAGCCTTTCTTTAAACTCGCCTGCGCCATGTAAGCTCCTACTTGGCTCTATTCTTGGCAATCAAACCGTAACCTGTCAGCATATCCCTACCATTACAGTCGAGCGATCGCAGTCGTGGCCATCGCCAATCCTGCCAGACTGATGAAAGTAAAAAGCAACGAAGTTTTAAGCTGGATGTAAGGTTTCATGGTAATTCATCTTGATAAATTTTAATCTAGCCATGAGCCACAGGAAACGCGAGTTAGGTGGGATGAGTAGAAGCGATAACTCCAGAAGCCTAACGATAGCAAATCGTATTTTGGTTTCGGCGAATGGTAAAACAGACTCCACCATCGCTAAAAACTTTATAGTCGCTAAGTTCACCATCAATTTCAGCTAAACCAAATCGAGACCAAACGCGATCGCGGGGTTCTCGGTTAATCGTCAGCACTTCGATTCCTGTCAGCACCCCATCGCTCCACCTCAGTTGAGACCCCACCCGGCGACCCGACTCATCATCAATTTGGTTGAGTTCACAAGAATCACGCAAGCGATTCTCGCCACTGGTGAACGTGCAACGAACGGTTATCCAGTTGGGATTTGCTTCGGCCACAAGAGGGGTGAATCCCAAGGTTGTCAGACTACTTAGTAAAATGAACGATCGCATCAGCCTCACCTTGAAAAAGAGTAGTTAGTGGTCAGTCCCATCTAGTCGTCAATCTCAATATCTTCTATTAGTCAATTCTAAATGAAGACATAATGATGTCCATGACTTCTAAATCAATGGGATCGATCTCTTCACCATGGTTTCCAGCCCGAATAACAATTATATATTGTCCATTCGGGTGAATTAGCCGTGCAGCTTGATGGCGATAAGGATAAATTGTTTGTACTGTATAAATCACAGCATCTTGTCCAGCAATTGTTGTAAAACTAGATTCTAGTATTTCACGTCCCGTGATACCAGATTCCGATTCCTCCCGGAAAATATCCCGGACATTACGGATATGTCTAGGACGAGGTTCAATACTAACAATGACATCAGAAATTGGTCCTGCTCCAATCATCCGGTTACGAATTGCACAGTCAATAAATTCCACATCAGTTGGGTTCCGAACCGCAATAGATAACCGTTGATGGGACCGCGAATCACGCTGAAGTTCAGTCCTGTAGTTAGCAGGAATCTCAAATCGCAAACCATATTCCTCGTTCGTGATTTCACGACGAGCTTGGGATGGCTGTTCTTGGTTATCATTAGAACAGGGAGCCGACTGTTGAGCCTGAGCTGGAGTCACGAAGATGAGACTGAGGCTCATCAGCGACAGGATTGTGGGTAGTTTTAAATAATCTCTCATGGCAACTTACTCTGAATGAATAACACGAGTCATCATTGACAAATTTTAACGCCAACAGACTGAATTATTATTGACATTGACACATCGGAACATTGGACCTCCATTACTCATCCGCCGGAGAGTCCGCTGGCTAAGTGGAGCCAACGTAGCCGCATCTCGAAAACCCCATTCTCCACAGACTCCATCAACCCCCACTTCTGGACAAGGACGCTCTCCTCGTCCCTGTACACCAAAGTTAATCACGGTACTGACACCATCTTCCCATTCTAGTTGGGTGAAACCACCGCCAGTCCATGAATAGCCGAAATAGGTGCAGCTTTGACGTTTTTCAAGCTGTCCATTCCTAAAAAATAAGCACTCTCCGCTTGTTGGTTCTAACTTTCCCGCATTTGTGTAAATTGTCCCGAAAAGCAAAGATAAAATAGGTAATGGAAAAATCAATTGTCGTATTTTCATTAGATTAATTTTTGATGGAGAGCAGAATAACAACAAAATTAGATAACCGAATAACAACAAAATTAGATAATCGATGAGGATGAACAGTGCCTAAAACTACAGTCACTCTACTTCTCGCCTCCGTTATGAGAGATTCATATATCCCAAACTGCACACCCGTTCACTTTATCTTTCGAGAGCTTTATTCAATAGAATAAAAACTGACATCCAAAACTTGCAAACACAGACAATTCAGTGGTTTGATTTCCTTGAATCACTTTAAGAGTTGCATTATCAGTAACCCATCCATAACTTGTACCAGGATGCTGAATTTTCCAATCTGCTTGTAAAGTTGTAATAATGGAGCCATCAGAATTTTGAAAAGTCAAACTAGAGGGAGGCTTAGTTTGTCTTGATGACATCTCTGAACCTGTCGATTTCAATTGCAAAATTTGATTGTCAAGTCTCAAGTTAGCAGATAACTCACTACCTGATGCAGTTAAGAGATGCGTCAAATTATCATCAGCATATTTCCAAACGGCTAGACCACAAAACTCTAATGTCGGAACAATACCAATTCTGATCGGATTTTCTGTAACTGAAAACAAAATCTCAAAGTTATTCGTAATGCGAGATAATACTTCAGGTTCCCGATCATTAACTGAATTCACCCAGGAGGAAATAGTAATTGTTTGAGTTCTTTGAGGTGAGAAGAGAAAATAACTTCGGGTGAGACCATCGCGACTTTGGCTATGATAACGTAATGCAGGTTCTCCAGCAATACTAACTTGTTGAAAAATACCTTCTTGTCCACGACGTGATTGCCGTTCAAACACTTGCTGTAGTGAAGCACTCGGGTGCAAACTAGAGTTAGTTACCAAAATTTTGGCGGCGGAGTACCATAGGGTAGTACGAGGTTGGCACTGATGAAATTCATAGGCTTCTGGAGAAAGAATCAAAATGTTATCTCCCGATATGACAGCTCGATAGTTTGCTGGAATTTGAAATTTAAAGCGATGCCTATCCGAGCGAATTTCTCGGCTTTCAGGAGAGGGTGGCGATTCATTTCTTAAAGATTTGGCAAGAATTCTTAACCTCTCAGAACTACATGGAATTTCAGCTTTAACAATGGGTATGGGGACTGTGGAAAGCAAGAGAAGTTGAATAAGACCTAACTCAAACCATTTTTTTATTGAGAGAATGAAGTTTTTTTCAGGAGTAGACATAGCTCAAATTTTATCATTTGGTATGGAGAAATTTTGAACATTCAAGTTATTTTTTTAAAATTCTGTTGGATGAAACACAGTGAACAGAGGTTAGAGATACTGGTGTTGGGTTGAGGCGCCTCAACCCAACCTACAAGCTATTCAATAGAGATAGTTAAATTATAGTTAGTATTATTACCAGACCTAGGTACGACTCGAACATAATAAGTCCCTGCTTGTATAGCTCGTTGAATATCAGTATTATTCGTAGAAGAAGCTATTGACAATGCCAGAATATCACCGTCTCCTTGATTGATCTCTCCATTGTTATTAAAGTCTTTAATTAGTTGAACTTCTGCGGATTGTGTGACACCACCAAGATTTATCCTGACATCACTGTTAGAGTTAACTGTAAATTGATAGATATCACTACTATCAGTCACGCCTACAAATTCAGTGAAACTGAGTGTTTCCCTTGGTGATAAAGTCCCAAGATTTAAAGCATTTCTTAACGTATTACCAGGATTAGCTGGGGTGGTACTCGGTTGAGAGAGGAAGCCTAATTCTAAGTCATAGTTAGTATTATTACCAGACCTAGGTACGACTCGAACATAATAAGTCCCTGCTTGTATAGCTCGTTGAATATTAGTATTATTCGTAGAAGAAGCTATTGACAATGCCAGAATATCACCGTCTCCTTGATTGATCTCTCCATTGTTATTAAAGTCTCTAATTAGTCGAACTTCTGCGGATTGTGTGACACCACCAAGAACAACA
Source organism: Arthrospira sp. PCC 8006 (assembly GCF_046480465.1). Lineage (NCBI taxonomy): Bacteria > Bacillati > Cyanobacteriota > Cyanophyceae > Oscillatoriales > Microcoleaceae > Arthrospira > Arthrospira sp. PCC 8006. The sequence goes on along the minus strand of NZ_PKGG01000164.1, from coordinate 6,135 downwards.
GAGATGCGACCATTAGTCGGAAGTGTAAATCGATAATCATCGACAGGATCTTCCCTGCCTACAAAATCTCGAGTTGTAAAGCCATCTTCAGTTAATATTCCCAATTCACGAGCCTGTGCAAGGGTGGTACCCGGTGGGGGCGGGGGATCTCCAACGGGGAGTGGTGCAGGTGGCATTGGTATAGGAGGTAGAGGCGGTGTTTCTTGTCCAGCAGTGATAAAATCATTGCTGTTGATAGAAGAAGACATCACATCATTGAGAATTGCCACAACTTCACCATTGCGGACAATCTCCGTGTTAGCACCAGCACCTCGAACCTCTAAATCATTAAAGGTAAGACCTGTAGGAAGACGCATCTTATCAATACCGGATTTGAAATCAGTAATTACATCCCGGTCAGCTCCCGATGATTGTAGGATAAACTGGTTTGCGCCATTACCACCAGTTAAGGTGTCTAATCCCTTGTCACCAGAAATAATGCTGTTTCCAGGACCTCCGATAATCACATCATTACCCGCGCCACCATACAGGCTATCGTTTCCAGGTCCTCCAATTAGGGTGTCATTACCCAAATTGCCAAATAGGATATTGTTACCATTACCAGCTTCTAGCAAATCATTATCTTGACCCCCAAAGATGGTATCACTACCGTCACCGCCAATAATGGTGTCATTCCCTTGGTTGCCGTAGATAATCTTTGCATTATTGTCATTAACGAGATAATCGTCTCCTTCCAATAGTGCGATCGCATTCTGGAAAGGTGAAGCGCTGAAATGGGCGATTTGCCCTGGAGGAAGCTGAGACACGATGATATAATTATTCCCAGGTGTAGCGATACCCAAGTCTAGTCCGTTCTCAGTAATAATCTCAGAAAGCATAATACTAGGCTTTTAATTATTCAAAGTATATTTAGTATGGCAAATGAATTTTTATGCGTCAAGTTTATTGTGAACTATTGTGAACTATTGTGAACATAAAAGCAAACAACAGTTTCAACAGGAAGGTGCCGGTGACAAAGCGATCGCTCTCCACCCGAAAAGCGATCACCTAACTTCCCAAACTGCACAACTACCCGAAAAGCGATCGCCTTCCCAAACTGCACAACCACCCGAAAGGCGATCGCCTTCCCAAACTGCACAAGGTTTCACTTAACCACAAGGCGGCGGGGAAATTACCGGTTTCTTTACCTCACCCGAAAAGCGATCGCCTTCCCAAACTGCACAAGGTTTTACTTAACCACAAGGCGGCGGGATAGTCATATAATCCGTCCCAAACGATATGCGATCGCTCTCTCTCAGACACCCCACCCACTAAGCGGAGCATTCCCAAAACTGCCACCGGTGAAAAGGCGATCGCTCTCTTTCCCAAAAAAGTCACCGGTGAAAAGGCGATCGCACTTCTCCCCAAGAAAGGCGGCGGGAAATGCGATCGCACTCTCCAACAGAAAAGTCACCGGTGAAAAGGCGATCGCCTGATTTTCTCGGACTTCTTAAATTAAAACCGTGGCTTTGGGTTTTGCCACTGTCAAAGCCATATATATAGTGCCACAATTTCCCATTGTTATAGTGTAGGTCAAATCCGGGTATTTGTCAAGGTAAAATATCAGCCATGTAGGTTGGGTGAAAGGCAGCAGTTAGATATAGTGGCGTTGGGTTGAGGTAACGAAACCCAACCTACTCAACTTGGGGAAAGTGCGATCGCCTGTCTAGTCATTTTTCCTTGATGGGTGGGAAGGCGAGAGTGACTGGAAACTCGGGTGCTAAATTGCRTAAATTTMTCGMTYCGAKCCGATAACTATTTTAGGGAAACCCGAAAACCACTKCACTGCYAAAGGACCGATGAAAACTCTACCAAACTATCAAATCMGAACATTTGGCGATCGTCGTCAAATTCCCATCAAGCAAATCGTGATCTCGAAAGTGCAACCGAGAAAGTATTTTTCTGAGCAAAGCATCAATAAACTGGCTGCCAGTATTAAAAGCAGTGGCATCCTGCAGGATTTGATTGTGCGACCGATTGATAAGGGTAAGTACGAGTTAGTGGCGGGGGAGCGTCGCTATCGAGCGGCTCAAATTGTGGGACTTGAGACCGTACCGGCTCAAGTTAAGGAGATGAGCGATGCTGAGGCTTTGCAGTGCGCTTTGACCGAGAATATCCAGCGGGAGGATTTGAACCCGATTGAGGAAACTGAGGCGATTTTGCGTCTGTTGGCTATCAACTTAAATGACTCAGTGGAAAAGGTGCGATCGCTACTGCACCGAATGAAAAACGACGCTAAGAAAAAAGTAACTACCCATAGCGCTATGGGTACATCGGAAGCCGAAATTGTCAAATCCACATTTGACTCTCTGGGTCGAATGTCGTGGGATTCATTCGTGAGCAATCAATTACCACTGTTGAAACTGCCACCGGAAATTCTGAAAGCTCTGGGTGAGGGCGATATTGATTACACCAAAGCGAAGGAAATAGCCAAGTTAAAGTCCGAGGAGGAAAGGTTGGCGCTGCTGGAAAAGGCGATCGCTCAAAAATTGACCTTGAGACAGGTGCAGAAATTGGTGAGGGAAAGCAAAGTATCAGAACTGCCAGACCAATTGGAAACCGAGATATCCGACCTGGCGAAACAATTCCGACGTTCAAAGGCTAGGCTATCCCCTCAAAAACGTTCTGAAATTGAGGGACTGCTGAAACGGTTGAAGTTACTGCTTTATGAAGAAAGTTGAAAATTTTGAGGATTTCTTCTCCCATACAGTACAAAGGTGAAATTATTATATATCGAAGTCGGATGGCAACTTCTATTGGAAGCATCTCATAATCTGCGTGGATCCTTTTCCCAAGAGCAGATGGGAGTATAGTTTCATAGATTCAAAATGCTATACTCTCATTTGATGTGGCATTCACGCAATGACTGTGGAGAGATTAAAAAATATCTTTCTGCTTTTGTTTCCACAATGCCAATGTCAAATAAACAATCGCGTGCAATCCAAGTAAAAACCAGTTTAAACTCAAATTCGACCAGGTTGGATCGTAAACAGGTGTCACCTCAAAAGGTTGAGGAATAATGCTCCCGTCGGGAGCTTTCATCGGTTCCGGCACCATAGCATTGACATCGACTAAAGCCCCATAAGCCCCCACCGACCAACGACTTAACATCAACCAAGAAATAATTTTTCCTATTCCTTCCATTTTGAACAATACTCCCGAAAAAATAATTTGAGGAAGTAACAATAGAGGAAGGGCTGTATTAGCTTGAGTCTCATTATGAACAAAACAGGAAACTGCTAAACCCAAACAACCACTTGTAACTAAGGTTAGAAAGGTGGTTATACTGAGTCCAATAATCCAAGGCATTAATGTGGGTTCTGGAGATTTAAAACCCAGCAGCACAACCGCAGCCATTAACAATGTTTGTGCTAATCCTAAAAAGCATAAAACCATAATTTTGGATCCCAGGTAAGGAAACAAACCCAAGTTAACAAGACGTTCGCGGGCATAAATAGCTGCTTCTCGGATAATCGTTTGCAATGATCCTGACAACCCGACCCAAATAGCTGCACAGGTAAATACAAATAGAACCCGCAAAGCTAAAGGAGCCAGGGTCGGATCGGAAGCGTCTATATAGCCTACAACCCCTATTCTACCGTTACTTAGGTGTTACTCAAAACCATAACAGGATCCATCAATCTGTAGCCATAAAATAACCCCTAGGGGTTTAATCTAGGGGCGTTAATTTATGAAAGGTTGATGATTAGATTAATCTATCTGATAGATAACTCCAAGAAATAATTTAGCTTCAGAGCTATCAATATCAACCCCTAACGCTGTTAACCGTTCTATGGCTACGTTCAACGGTATAGGTAACTTAGAGCATCCATCGAGAACTTCTAAGGTAGCGTCAATCCCTTTTGTTTTATATTTACTCTCGTTGACGATTGTGCTATGACCCATAAGTCTCGCTCGCAACTCGATAGGTAGTCCATACTTTTCACCTAACAGGTTGTACAGCCTACGAAAAGCATATTTCTGGGTTACCGGGCATTTCATAGAGAAAATTATGTTGGTAAACTTTTTGTCAAAGCCTCCAATTATGCTTCTGGGTTGAACGCCTTTTTTATGGCTATATTCTGGTAACAACGGCTGTTTCAATTCCAGAAGTTTAAACATTTCAGGACTGGGAATTGGAGCAACAATCCTTCCCCCTGTTTTAATACTCACTTTCCTACCTTCTGCGTCAGTAAAGTAAACATAGTCACCTAGCACCAAGTAATTATCCTGATTATCAGGGTCTGATAGTGCTTTGATGATTACGCCATCTTCAGTTACAAATGGCTTAGTTAGATTAACGGCGGCGGCTATCTCGGTAGGTCTTAACCCGTACATTACTGCCATACCCGTCACCCATAACCAACTATGCCGGGATGATTGATGTTGAGGGTTTTTAACAGTATAGGCTTCTTGTTTGGCGCTATACCACCAATCCTTAAAGGCATCGATGCCTATCCGTTGTTTCTTTTTGAATTGTGTTTGTTTGGCGTTAATAGGTTCAAGCTGTTTGAGTAAATGGTCTTTGTTAGGTGATTTCTCAGCTATGGCTTTTAAGATGTAGTAACGTTCCCTGAAGGTTTTGGAGCCTACTAATTGTTCTCCATTCTGCAAGGGAATATATAGCATAGCCTTGAAACTCTCCCAGCTAGGATATTCATCCCAGTTAGGGAACAGCCTGAAATATATTCCTTTAGTAGTCTCGTAAGATGATAGGTCACTAACAATATCGCGAGAACGCGGTCTTCCTGTGTTGCGGTTGCAACCCGCAAAATACTCATCCTCTAGTTGTTGGAATATTTCCCGATAGGTTATCAGATTATCCTCAATCTGGTTCTTTCCTAAGATAGTCGCATCGTACCAATCCCAAAATTCACTAGCGCTAGTGATAGTCCCTAGGGCTTCTGATACCAACTTAGCTTTCCTAACGCCGTCTATCACCCCTTGAGGTGTACATTCAAGGTTAGCCGTTTTGGGTAGCCGTTTCCCGGTAGGTGGTTGCTTAAACTGCAATAGTAGGTTGTACCTAGCCCCGGTCTTTTGTAGTTTGAGTGTCACTCCTTTGGGACATTCCCCTTTAAAGTCTTGATAGGCTTTCAAGAATCTAGCGTAACTCTCATTATAGTTACCCTTTCCCCCTACTGTAGGGGTATCAGTAGCGTTACTCATTTTTTACTCACTTGTTATCCTGTTATGGTTTTGAGTAACACCTAAGTAACGGTAGAATAGGGGTTATAGGCTATGTAGACGCTCTGTATCCCCCCAATGATTGACAACTCCCTGAGTTATGGTCGAACAGGAAGTCACCTTCCCGAACTCCACTTCAAAACCGTGCTTGCGAGTTTCCCAGCACACGGCTTCTGATATGGACACCCTTTTTCGTAGGAACAGAGTTACTACCCCCTGCTTTCGTACTTCGACTTTTGGAGCTGTATACAACCACGTAGTCTTTAAACTCGCTCTCGTCATAATACTCTTAATCGTCGCAGTATCTATGTCCATACCGTGACTAGTGGGCATATCCTAAGCATTACGGTTAGGCATTGGCTTTCAGTCATATCCTACTCCCTCCAAGGGGTAGGGGTCGAAAGGGAAGTCACCCTCCCCAACTCCCATTCAAAACCGTACTTGAGACTTTCACCTCATACGGCTCCTGATGTGGACACCCCTTTGTCATGGGAACAGGGTTACGACCCCCTGCTTTGTAACTTCAACTTTCAGAGCTGTATACAACCACGTAGTCTTTAAACTCGCTCTCGTCATAATACTCCTACTAATCGCAGTATCTATAGCACCAGACAGGAAAGTTAGGACGTATAATGGAGAGGACGAGATGACTAAGAAGACCAAAAATGCCAGCCCCCTATAGTTACGACCTCAGACAAAAAGTTATTGATGCAATTGAACTAGACGGTATGCCCAAAACAGAAGCCAGTCAAGTTTTCCATGTCAGCCGGAACACCATTAATCTCTGGCTGCCAAGAAAAGCACAGACCGGAGACTTCCTCCCTAAACCTAATCACCCACCTGGCAATAACCACAAAATTACCGACTGGCATAAATTCAAAGCTTTTGCCCAAGAGCATGGCGATCAAA
>NZ_PKGG01000336.1:0-3740 GCF_046480465.1 Arthrospira sp. PCC 8006 | reverse complement strand
TTACTGGTTCCTAACAGCCTTGTCCATGTCACAGTCCCATCGGGTTCGTATTTGCTGATAAAGGCATCCGTGCCACCATTATTTATTTCCTCACCTAGGTCGCCGTTAGTAAAGCCAGCTACATAAATGGACCCATCAAGGCCGGTGGTGAGGGCATGGGCTATTTCCGACCTATTGCTTGCTAACCGGGTTGTCCATACCTGGCTGCCATCGGGTTCATACCGGGCGAGAAACACATCGTTTTCACTGCTGGGAATTTCGTATGGCTGTCGAGGAATTTCTACAATCTGGTCACTCTGAGTATAGCCCGCCATATAAATAGACCCATCAAGGCCTGTGGTGAGGGCATTACCATAAGAGTTAGAATAGTTGCCTCCCAACAGCCTTGTCCATACCAGAGTCCCATCGGGTTCGTATTTGATAATAAAGCTATCAGTACCACTCTGATTGATTTCTCCATTCAGGTCGCCCCTAATAGAACCTGTCATATAAATAGACCCATCAAGGCCGGTGGTGATGGCCTTGCCACCAGTAGTCCTATCATTGGCTTCCAGTAGCCACGTATTGGCGAACTCTGGTGGCGTTGAAATCTGTACTGTTATCAGTCCTTCTGCTACCGAGATTAATTCGCTATCATCGGCTACAGGGTTTAGCTCATTCCATGACTCAATCATCTGGGTATCCCCCTCAATGAATTGATGCGATTTTTAATGCTGATATTTTTGGGAAATTTCCCATGATAAATATGATAATCTTACCTACCCAGATTGTCAATCCGTTAATCCATGGCGCAGGGCGGGTTTATTATATGGTCGTGAGGAATTGAGAATTGACAGCGGAGGCGCGCCCCTACAATTAACAATTAATAATTATTACAGATTTATCATAATTACTATTGACAAATTCCCGAACTTGACTTACACTAAAAAAATGGGAAACTGTGACGCCATATATATTCTAATTTAAGGTAGGCAGGTGCTGCTGTGAAAGCTCAATTGTCATGATGATCAAACGGCGCTAGACAACGCCAATGCTGCATCCTTAACAATGGAGCAATCTGCGCGTGCGTCACATCATGAAGTTTTTCGTGTCGCCAATTATCGGGATGTGGAAGCACCACTAGAGCCCTATGATGGGAAACTATCACCTACGGTTTTGAATGGGAGGGGGAAATGGTGACATCTCTCTCGACCCCTAATCCTAGAATACAGACATCAACTCAAAACTATATTACCTATGCCTAAGTCAAAAAGCGATCGCATTAATCCCAGAAATCTCGACCCAGAACTTTATGAGCGTCTGAAAGCCGAATCCAAAGCACCCTATCGAGGACTGCGACAGTTTATATATGTATCCTTCGCCGCCTCTGGATTAATTGGGGCGGTAGTATTTTTGGCTCAACTCCTGTCAGGACGGGATGTAGGGACCGCCTTACCCAACTTTGCGCTTCAGGTGGGGGTGGTAGCTTTAATGGTTTGGCTATTTCGCCTAGAACAGCGATCGCCCAAATCTAAGTAACAAAACTTTATGTCCCTAGACAAAAATATATATTTCGCAAACAACCGACAAAAAAATAAAGAAAATATTACGAAATTTGAGATTTTGTCATGTATCTGTAATAATAATCATAGAAGCTCAATTGGGGTCAGCCCAAATAAAGGCCCTAAATATAAATACCCGTTTTCGTTCAATTGGGGTCAGCGATAGCAGGAACCAAGAACTTAGGCAGGTATCAGCCCGTAGTTGAGCCGCTCAAGCACTTGTTAACTCCTGTTTCTGATAAAGACCCTAAACATATTAAATCCAAAGCCAGCTATCCAATTGGGTAGCTGGCTATTTTAACTGCGACAGGTCTAGGGACTGTGAAACCCGACCCTAGAGAGGGCTACTCACCAAATAGGGGGAGTTAATCGCCTGAACTTTCCCGGCGTTGACTAAAGCCTGATAGACAAATGCGGCTACATCGGCGCGGGTGGCCACACGATTGGGGTTGAGTTGGCTTTGGTTAGGATAGTTAACTACCAAATTTCCGGTTGTGGCTCCCGCAACAGAGGGAAGCGCCCAAGTTGGAATCTCTGCTGCATCTTGATAGATGGAGAGGATATCAATATTGTCCGACTGGTAGCCAAGTCCTTGGGCTAAACCAACAATGCTTTGAATGCGGGTAATGGGGTCATTGGGTCGAAACTGACCGTCAGGAAATCCTGAAATAAACCCACCTTGATAGGCGGATTGAATGGCTTGATAACCCCAGAAGTTGCTGGGAACATCAGGGAATTGAGATCCTGATTGTTGGGCGGCGGGGGTAAAAGCATTTTTGACGATCGCCGCAAATTGTACCCTGGTCACTGGCTCATCAGGACGGAAAGAACCATCCTCAAATCCTGACATAATCCCTAGGCTGACTAATGCTTCCATATAGGACTGAGCCCAATGTCCTTGTAGGTCAGAAATAGTGCCAACTTCCAGACCCAAGTTAGGGGGTGTGACAGCGGCCAGTACATATTCAACCACTCCATAAATGCGGCTTTCGTCGATTTCATTACCGACTGCAGAGATGCTGTTACCTCGGGTGGCATTATATACATCGTAGCGCTGGTTATTGCGGATCAGGTTTTGACCCGGATCCCCTGCTGTTCCTAAGTTAGGTTGTGAAGTAGCGATCGCCACAATACCATCGCGCTGATTATTTTCGATCAAGTTATTGCGTAAAATCGGTTTAGCCGTATGGGAAACCATCACCCCGTCCCGGTTGTCCACAATCTGGTTTTCCACAATTTTCGGGGCGGAATCATCATTAATCGAAATACCAAAACCAGTATTTTGAAACAGATTACCCCTAATCAGTCCACCGCCAGAACGAGCCACCGAAATACCATTACCATCATTTTGGGCAAAAATATTGTTAGTGATGGTGGCGTTACCTTCCGCACTGATAAAAACCCCATCCCGTTTGCTATTGACAAAAGTTGAGTTACTGATGGTCGGGTTAGAGGATTCAACCCAAATCCCAGTCCCTCTGGTGTTGGGGTTGGTAATGGTGACTCCCAAAATTTGAGGGTCTCCCATAGTTCTGATGGTGACATTTTGACGAGCCAGACTCGGACTGACAAAATTACCCCCACCAATAATCAACACATTCCGACCATTATTAGATTGATCACCCAGTAGGATAACTCCTGGTTGGATGTTAATGGGGAATGCTTCCCCGGTCTCTGGGCTGTAGGTTCCGGGGGCTAACTTAATAGTGGTGCCGGGGGTAGCCCTGGACATAGCATAAGTGATGGTACGGAAAGGGGCCCCTTGAGAACCTGTTACCGTGTCGTTATCGGTTCCGGTGGCGGGGTTGACGTGGATGATTTGGGCTTGTACTAGGTATTCTGGGGAGGTTGGGGAGGTTGGTAATTCATTGGCGATCGCTTTAGGAATTGTCGGTAAATCAGCGATCGCCCCTAAGATCAAGGGGGTAGCTAGTAAACTCATACCCCGCCGCCAAGACCATAGCCGAAACCCAAAAGCCTTTGGCTTCGATGTATCATAACTGTGGGCAGCCTTGCTAGTCAGAAAATAGTTATCTTTCATCAAAAATTCTCCGAGAAACCCCCATCCTCGCGTAGCAGGTGGGGGAGGGATAGGAGCGGTGGTTGAGTGGGGTTCAATGCCCCCGAAACCACCAAGTWTGTACTACGCGCAATCAAAGAGACATTAGAGGCGGTGAATTGACCCAACCGCTTCCAGTT
>NZ_PKGG01000189.1:0-10630 GCF_046480465.1 Arthrospira sp. PCC 8006 | reverse complement strand
CATCTTTCCTCCTTGCTGGCGACCCTCAACATCCTCTCGCTGCTCTTCCATACCCTGCTGGAGTTGCTCGATGACAAGTACCAGTTACTACGAGCGCACTTGCCCACCCGCCAAACCTTTTTTGATGATTTGCGGGCGTTGACCCGTTACCTGTACTTCGACAGTTGGGAGCACCTTCTGACCTTTATGCTTGAAGGTCTCGAGTTAGACATCCCGCCCGATAGCAGTTGAATTTCCATAATGAGAATTGCTGAGTTTAACCATCCCCGTATTAACTGGGTTTAAACACTGTTCTAACTCTATCCCAATTTTTCTCAGAATCCTGATAGTAAATACAGATCATACGACGAACTGGTGATTCGATTTCTTTGATAATGTTGTAATAGTTAGGCTCTCGCCCAAACCAATGATTCATTTTTGTGAGGTCTACCGGATCATGGATATGACCTTTAGTTTGACCTGCTTTCCATTTATAAGGAACAGAGACCACTAAAACACGAGCAGTTTCGAGTAGTTTTCGACAAAATGCTTCCGCATCTGGGACGTGCTCAATAACCTGAAGACAGGTTAACAAATCGAAACGTTTTTCGGGATTGTATTTGAGAAAATCTTGGGTCAAAGAAACCACACCGGGAGCCTTGTAAGGATTGCGTAAATCCAGAGAATAGCGTTCTGGAATCCACGAAAACCAATCTATATAAGGACATCCATTGGAACCGACATCGATAATTGAAGTAGCACTACTGCCAATTTTGTTGATAATTTGTCTAACTGCGAAGATATAAATATGGGTTTCCCTTTTAGACCAATAAGATGATTGCTCCTTTTTGATACCATCTTTGAGTTCGGTGGGTCTATTTTGACTCTGCTCTTTTTCAGAGGGTTGGAGTTTAGATAATTGGGAAGTCGATCGCCTCTCTGACAACTTCTCCTCAATTTCCGTCGCCGTTTCTTCGACTTGAACTGCCTCTTCATCCCGACTTTTCAGGTACAACATTATAATGCGTGTTCTCTCTACAGAACCACAGTTTTTACACTTGACTTTTTTTCGGTTCATGCTATCTATAAATTTCTCACAGCCACAAAGATTACAAACGGGCTTTATGGCTCGATTATCGTTCTTTGTTTTCCCTAGTTTAGAGCCAGAGTATTGATTGCTTAATTGGTTTAATTCACTGTTTGACATATTTCTAAAATTCTTGATTATCAACGAAATAGCTATTAATCATCGGTTCATAATAACCAAAATATTGTGCCATGTGATGGCTTCAAAAATATCGACTAATTAGCATAATTAATAATATCCATTACCCTCCTATAATTACAGTTTTTGTAGACAAAATCTCGACCTATTTTAGCCAGATTTATATATTTATCTGGGTCAGACCATAATTCCCGGACTCTCCAACTCACCTGTTCGGGGTTGGCATATAAAGCTGCACCGCCAAAGGTTTCTTCAAACTGAGGGTCAATAATGACGGGAATCCCTACTGCCATAGCCTGTATAATCTCAAGACCTAAAGCCTCGATATAACTTTCATGAGGATAATAAATAAAAAAGTCTAAATCTTCCAAAAATTCCTGCATACCCATGCGATCGCCAGAAGTAAATTGCCAATTATTAGGCTGTTTACCCAGTAAATCAATAGCCCCCTTAGCACTGCCTAATATTCTCACATCCCAAGCATTATCTACACCATATATTTGCTTTAAAGCCGTCAATTCTGCAGGCCATTGCATAGGAGTATTAGCCCCGTGACGACCCACAACAGGCTTCTGATTATCCTGACCCCGCCACCGCAACTTTTGTCTACACCACTGTTCAACATCCATCATTGGATACCCGGGAGTTGGGTATGGCTTGGGGTAACGTTCATCTTCAGCCATTAACCTTTGAATAGATAAAGAAGAAGGTATCCAGTCTCCCTCTGTTCCGAACATAGTTTTGAGATTAGCCCTGACAATATATGGATCGTATTGTGGCTCAGACCCATCAATTAAACCCTCTGCAAATTGATTCACAATCACTATCAATTTTTCAGCGTTGATGGCGGGGAAATCATCAAGTCTATGCTGTAGAGCTTTCGGACAACCAAAGACGATAGTTTCAGCCTCAACTTGGTCTCCCGGCGTGAGTATATCTATCCCATACTTCACACAGACATCATAAAAGCTAGATTGAAGACTGATGTTAGGACTGGTATTGTAGCTGCGCCAATGGACGGCTGCCACCTTCAATCCCGACTGACGAGCGGCGACAATAAAGTTCAGGTTACAAACAAAAACACTATCACCGTTCGCCCAATCTGCCACCACAACCCCATCGTAAAAATATGTTTCTGATTTTAAAGGATGATTGCCCCTAGGGCAAGGAAAGGAGCGAACTTCTTCAGACAACTTGGGGGAGGTTTGGAAATCCTGCCGAGAATGCCAATACTTGTGAGCATCTCTGTAATGCCATCTAATGCCAAATTTTATGGTTTTGATATGAGTGGTTTTGGCACGAGTTAAGGAATCCTCCCTTACCATTCCCAAAGATAACATTACCTCATATTTAATGCGGTACAGGGCTTTAGCACCATACACCTGTTCCAGTCTTAATTGAAACTCAGTATCCCCCCCAATTCTAACAGCGTCCCAGACACCCACTTTGTCTAGGGCTTTTCTTTTGAACATTAAAGAGGAAAAATTTAGATCGAAAAGCCGATGTTTCGGTCTCAGTCCCCCCACTACCATGAGATTTTCATCAACTCGTACCCAGTGAGAAATCACCGCAATACAAAAACTTTTGCGATTATTCATCACCTCAATTTGATACTCAATTTTTTGTGGGTGAGACCAATCATCACTATCATTAACCATGATTAAATCACCTGTTGCAGATGCTAATCCACGATTTCGAGTCGGATAACAACCTTCATTAACATCTTTAGAAATTAGCTTAACGCGACGATCGCGTTGAACATATCCTGCCACTACTTCACGGGTATTATCACTACTACAATCATCAACTACAATAATTTCAATATTTCTCCAGGTTTGTTCCCGCAGACTATCCAGAGCGATGTGTATGGTTTCTGCTGCATTGTAGGCGGGTATAATTACAGAAACCTTGAGCTTCTGATTCTTAATCTTGGGTTCTGCATGAGCTGTAATGTTAGATAAGGATAATGGCAAACTAGAGTCCTTGAGGACAAGAGGTGATAGCCCTTTATTTTCGTAGATTTTATTAATATAATACAGAGGCAAGGTTGTAGCTTCATATCCTTGTCCTTTTTGGAAAGCTACTATCCGTTGTATGTTAGCTTTCAAGAGCCAAAAATCTGCTTTTTCTCCGAGAACTTGGATGGCAAAATCTAAGCGTTTTTCCGCCTTACTGATACGGTTTAGCTTGATTAAACATTGAATTTCTGCGAGTAAATACCTCGGATGTATTTCAGCACCCAATATATTGATTAACTCAACATTCTCTAATGCGATTTCATAATCACCGTCAACATAGTACCAACGAACTAACTCCCATGCTGCTTGAATTCGCTCACTTTTTGACGTTGTTAAATCATGCTTAATTTCTTCTAGTGCCGGTAGAGCATATCGGGAGTACCCACCCCAAAGCCTTTCCCCAAAATCCTGAGCTGTAAAATGAGGAGGTTTCAGAAAGTTTTTTGAGGATGATAACTGAGATTTTTGGTGTGAAACTCGGCTGGGTGATGCTTTCTTTTCTGCTGACTGAGAACGGCTTTTTTTAATTGAGTAATTATTGTTTGTTGCCGTGGGAGTTGAACTAATTTGATAGGTAGATCCCATCGACAAATCCGAAGGGGACGATCGCACCCCCACCAACTTAGGCTCAATTTCCATAGCCCGATCGCCTGCCTTTTTGGCTTCCTCAACCCGTCCCACCTGCCGCAAAACTCGGCTCAAACTCAAATAAGACCACGCCGCCTCTGGCTTCAATTCCACCGCCTTTTGATAGGCTTGAACTGCCTCATCAAAACGCCCTAACTTCTCCAGCGCCTCCCCCAAATTTTGGTAAGCCAAGTAAAAGTCCGGGTTTTGACCGATCGCTTTTTGATAAGCAGCGATCGCCTCCTCCAGTTGGCCATTACGGAGAAACTCATTACCTCGGCTAAAATCGCTTGCTGACATATCAAATGGGTATAAGAGACAGGGAACAGGTTTTGACACACTAGATTATAATGTAGATCCGCGCACCTGAAAAGTTCCCCAACCGAAAAATATTGTACACCCCTACCCAGAGTCACAAACCAGAGACCCAGACTATATCCCTTGTCTGAGTCCGATCGCTGCTACCATTTTGGTTATAGATACCCCAGGGGCATTTATAGAGAAAACAGATTTGTCGATCGCTATAAGGACTTAATTGATTGCATATTTTGATTGTTGGTGCTAATGGTGGTATTGGCTATGGGTTTGTCGAGATGCTATTACAAGACCCAGCAATTGACAGGGTTTATGGGACTTATCGGCGTTGGGAGTCCGCCCAACACTTGTTAAACTTGGCCAGTCGGTATCCCCAGCGTCTCGTCTGTCTGTCCATGGATATTACCCAAGAATCTGATCTAGTCGCCGCTTTGGAAACCATTAGCCATCAAACCAGAGAATTAGACCTGGTCGTTAATTGTGTCGGCATATTGCATGGTGTCGGGTTCCAACCCGAGAAGAGTTTGCGACAAATTAATAGCGATCGCCTCATCGAGTATTTCCAGGTTAATAGTATTGGCGCAGTATTGTTAGCTAAACATCTGTTACCCTTTTTTAGTAGCCCGCGCCGCCATGTTTTCGCCACAATTTCCGCTAAATTAGGCAGTATTGGCGATAATCATTTAGGTGGATGGTATGGTTATCGCGCCTCCAAGGCCGCATTAAATATGTTAATGCGAACAGTCGCGATCGAATATTCCCGCAAAAGTCCCCAAACCATTGTCGTCATGCTACACCCAGGGACCACAGACACAGAGCTTTCCCAACCCTTTCAAAAAAATGTTACACCCGAAAAGCTATTTTCAGTTAATCGAACTGTACAACAACTCTTAGACGTGATTAACCGCCTAGAAATCAGTCATAGTGGTCAGTTTCTATCCTGGGATGGGACAAATTTACCCTGGTAGTAACCGAAAAACCGATAACAACTATGTTAAACTCGCTTAATTCAGCAGTGAAGGATTGATTCTATACTGAATCGATGTCACTCAACTTCAAAATCATAGTTTTAGAATTTGGTATCCCTCTGTGATTGGAATATCCCTCCCGGAATACCTGGCGACTACGGCTGTAACCGTACCTTTGTTAGGAAGTGTCTGGATAGATTTGCTAATTTTGCTGTTCATGTTGGTATTATCGGCATTTTTTGCAGGTTCAGAAACAGCGATCACAGCCTTAGATAATCTCAAGTTGCGGGCGCTAATTCGAGAGCAAGGTGATCCTAATCGGATGTTTACCCTGGTTTTGGAGAAACGGGCGCGATTTATTACGACTCTTTTGGTGGGTAATAATTTAGTTAATAACTTCTCGGCAATTATCACCAGTAATTTATTTGCTATCTGGTTGGGTAATGCCGGGCTAGGAATTGCTACGGCTGTGGTCACCTTTTTGCTGTTGGTATTTGGGGAAATTACCCCCAAATCTTTAGCTATTAGCAATGTTCTACCTATTTTTAAGGCGGTTATTCGTCCGATTTACCTGCTGTCTATTCTCCTGTATCCGGTTATTTATCTATTTGAAACCATTGCCCAAAGTATTATCCGATTAGTCAACCGGGGCGCTGTACAACCCGGTTTGTCGGTGCAGGAACTACGGTTAATGATTGAGATTCTAGGGGGTCGCGGTCAACTAGACTGGCAAAAACATCAACTGTTAAATAAAACCCTCGTCATGGATTATCTCATGGCGCGGGAGGTGGTGAAACCCCGTATTGATATGCGGACTATTTCCCATCAGGCGACTGTCCAACAGGTGATAGATTTGTGTTTGGAAACGGGTTATTCTCGTATTCCCGTCCAGGGAGAATCGAAAGATGAAATTGTCGGGATTGTGCATTTGAAGCGGGCGCTACAACTGATGCGCTCAATTAGTGTTGATAGCCCGTCGCCATCGGTCACAGAAGCTATGATTCCCCCGGTTTATGTACCGGAGACCAAAAGGGTGGGTAGCTTGCTTACAGAGATGTTACAGCAGCGCTTACACATGGCGATCATTGTCGATGAATATGGGGGGACAGTGGGGTTGGTCACTTTGGAGGACATTTTAGAGGAGTTGGTGGGCGAAATTTACGACGAAAGTGATTTTCCCAGTCGGATGGCCCGCAATAAACCTATGAATTCTTCCCCCTCCCGGTCTGGGTCCTCTGGCTTGCCCTGGATTAGACATTGACCAGTTATCTGGCCATTAATTCGGGTTTCAGGAAAGCGATCGCTTATTTGGTCTTCGCTCAAACCCTTGCTAGATAAGGATTTTGGGATTTACAAAAAAAAGTTTTCCCAAACACTAGCTTTTTTTGAGATTTGTGATACAATTATAAATTGTTGAATAAATGGGTCGGTGCCCGAGTGGTTAATGGGGGCGGACTGTAAATCCGCTGGCTACGCCTACGCTGGTTCAAATCCAGCCCGGCCCACTTGCCCTTGTAGCTCAGTGGTAGAGCACACCCTTGGTAAGGGTGAGGTCACGAGTTCAATCCTCGTCAAGGGCTTATTATTGCTTAATATTTCCGTGGACGCAAGCCATACCTTGTCTATGCCATATCAAAGTATGATACACTGGTCACGGGTGAATCTACAGAATTGGTATTGAGAAGTATACAAGTATCCTGGGTTATAATTATAGTTAATGAAAATACTGTTGATTGGGAACTACCTACCAGATGCTCAACAAAGTATGCAGCGCTTTTCGGCTGTCATGGAGAGCGAGTTAAAAAAAGCAGGTCATGACGTGCGCTTACTGCGTCCCGAAGCCAAGTTAGGACAGCTTAAACCCGGCGGTAGTGGTGTAGGAAAATGGTTAGGATATATCGATAAGTTTATCATGTTTCCCCCTACATTAAAAGAACACTTAGCCTGGGCTGATGTTGCTCATATTTGCGACCATTCCAATGGATTTTATACCCGCTACTTACAAAAAATCCCCCACATTGTTACCTGTAATGATTTACTAGCCGTCCGTTCAGCTTTAGGAGAAATCCCCGAAAATCCCACCCGGTGGACAGGTCGGCAACTTCAACAAATCATTCTGAAAGGGTTAAATAAAGCTCAACGAGTAGCCTGTATTTCGGAAAAGACCAGAGAGGATTTACTGAGGATTAGCGAACTAGAACCCCAGGCGGCAACTACTATTTATATGGGGTTAAATTACCCTTATCGCCCCATGTCAGAAACTGAATATAAACCCAGGCTGGCAAAATTAAAAGTTCCCGAAAATAGTTCTTTTATTCTCCATGTAGGTGGTAATCAATGGTATAAAAATCGGTTAGGAGTTGTCAAAATCTTTGCCCATCTTCAACAAAAACTGGTCAAGGGCGATATTTATTTAGTGATGGCGGGAGCCCCCTTTACTGAAGAATTACAACAACTGATCACAAACTATGAATTAGAACCATTAGTTATTCCCTGTGTTAACATCGATAATGAAGACCTACGCGCTTTATACTCGGCGGCGATCGCTTTACTATTTCCATCCCTTCAAGAAGGGTTTGGCTGGCCGATTATTGAAGCCCAAGCCTGTGGCTGTCCGGTGTTTACATCCCATATACCTCCTATGACGGAAGTGGGGGGAGATGTAGCGATTTATATTGACCCCAAGAACCCCGAAGAATCAGCCACCAAAATTCTGGATTCCCTGAACATCATTAAGACAGACCCCCAACCATTATTTGATAATGCCAAAAGATTTACTACGGAGAAAATGATTAATGAATATATAGCTTTGTATGAACAAGCGATCGCCGCTTCCGGAAAACTTGGGTAAAACTAATGTGGAAAAATTCACGAAATCACCTATAAAATTATGGCAAAAGTTTTACATATTATTCCTTCAGTGAGTCCCATTAGAGGCGGGACTAGCGTTGCTGTGAGCGAGATTGTTCAGGCGCTAAGAAATTGTCAGGTAGAGGCGGAAATTCTCACCACTAATGATAGCGGTCCGGGAGTGTTAGAGGTTCCCTGTGGTGAGTTTATAGATTATCAGGATGTACCAGTTTTATTTTTCCCGAGATGGTCTCCCTCCGTTCCAGCCTTGTCTGAATATGCGATTTCTCGGCAACTTATGCAGTGGCTAAATACCTATATTAAGGGTTATGATTTAGTGCATATTCACTCCCTATTCTCCTATGTTTGTACATTTGGGGCGAGGAAGGCGCGACAGAAATCAATCCCCTATGTGATTAGTCCTCACGGTCATTTTTCCCCCTGGGTGATTAATCAAAAGCGGCTGAAAAAAAATATCTATAATTTCCTGTTGGAAAATGCCAACTTAAAAAAAGCGTCTCTGATTCATTGTACCACTAAGCTAGAACAAAAATATGTGGGTGATTTTGGTATAGATGCACCCACGGTTAATATACCTTTAGGCATCCATTTCCCGACGGTTTATCCTAACGCTAAAATGGCTCTGCGAGCAAAATATAATATTTCGGTGGATATGGAAACCCCGATTATTTTGTTTCTGTCAAGGATTCACCCCAAAAAACAACTTGATTTTTTAATTAAAGTTTTGGCTAATCTCCAGGGTGAAGATAAGTTTCATTTGGTGATTGGAGGGAGTGGGGAACCTGCTTATTGTCAATATATTGAGGGAATAATCAGCAGCCTAGGATTAGGGGAAAATGTGACATTTACAGGTTTTGTTAGTGGTGAGGATAAACAACTTTTACTCTATGGCTGTGATTTCTTAGCATTACCATCTTTGGGGGAAAACTTTGGTATTGCGGTGGCTGAAGCTATGGCGGCTGGATTACCTGTAGTTATTACCCCGGAAGTTGAGATCGCGGTAGATGTGATTGAGGAAAATGCTGGTTTGGTTGTACCGGGAACCCTAGACCAGTGGGAAAGTGCTTTAAAGCGGTTAATTAATGCACCGGATATCAGGCGAGAAATGGGTAATAATGGACAAAACTTATCTCGAGAGCGCTATAGTTGGAATGTGATTGGTCCTCAGTTTGTGGAGGCTTACAATTCGATTTGTCAGCCCTAAAAATCAGTAACTATTGGATATTATCAAAACTATGAATCTTCCTAAAGTCTCTGTAATTATTCCTACCTATGGACGTGAAGAATTGTTGCGGAATAGTTTATTGGATGTGATGAATAATGATTACCCAGATTTGGAAATCTTGGTAGTTGACCAAACGAAAAACCATGAACCGGAAACTCAAGAGTATTTAGAAAAGTTGTCACAATCTGGGAAAATTTCCTGGTGTCAACTGGAATGGGCTAGTTTACCGGGAGCGAGAAATTATGGGGTGCGACGCGCTACGGGAGAGATTGTCATCTTTATTGATGATGATGTTACACTTGAGCCTAATTTCGTCATGTACCATGTTCGCAACTATCTTGATCATCCTGAAATTGGCGCGGTAGCGGGTCGGGTATTAACCCCAGAACATTTACAGGGAACCCACACACAACCGACTTTTGATTATCTACCACCAGAGGCGAGTGATCCGGGTATTGCTTGGTATTATTTGGATGTGGTTAATACTATGAAACCTCAAAAGATTATTAGTGGTCGGGGGTGTAATATGTCTTTTAGGCGATCGCTTTTTACTGACCATGGAATTTGGTTTGATGAACGATTTAGGGGTAGCGCGGTGCGTGAGGAGTCGGATTTTTTCTTGGATATCCGAAAAACTGATTATCAGATTTGGTATGATCCAGAAGCGGTTTTAGTGCATATTGGGGAACCCACCGGAGGCTGTCATGATATTAGTACCCGGTCTTTAGAGTACCAAATTACCCATTATCATAATCATTTTTTGATGGCATTTAAGCATTTAACCTGGAAACAATCCCTACATTTATATATCCGTCTATTTGATTGTCATGTTCTCGGACATCCTCCTTGTAACAAAAGTGGTGGGTTTACTAAAATTATGGTGCGGGGGATTTTCTATTTCTGGGGATTTTTTAGTGCGATTTGGACTCAGATACAAGGACTGTGGAATGATGGACAGATTTACACACGCCAAGACCCCCAAGCTATGTCTGGGGTGAATTAAGAGTGATTAATTCGCCTTAAATTGAGTCCTATAAACGGGTTCGCCACGGTTAAGGGTAGCGATTTCGCGTTCGGAAGCGACGGGTAGGGGGTTGTCTGTTAACCAATGTTCTGAGAGGAGATGAAAGCGGGGATTTTCCCTAAAGCGATCGCGCATTTCGATCGCCACAGTTTCCACGTCCGAGGCTAACAATACCCAACCACCGGACACCATAAACTTGGCTAAATCTTCCACCAGTTGCGGTTGTACTACTCGCCGCCGTTGATGCTTGCTTTTAAACCAAGGGTCAGGAAATAAAATACTAACTGTTTTGATAGTTTGTGGGGGCAAAGATGCTAACATTGAGGATAGGGAATAGTTAGCATTACCGAAAATATAGTGTAGATTAGTTAGCTGTTT
>NZ_PKGG01000311.1:0-4556 GCF_046480465.1 Arthrospira sp. PCC 8006 | reverse complement strand
GGCTGAGGTAGGATCAACAATACAACAGCGACGGTAGAGGGTGGCTAATTCCTCCCAGCGTCCTTGGGACTCTAGGACTGTTTGCAATTTGGGCAGGGCTTCTGATAGGCTAGGATTAAGTTCGTAGGAGCGACGATAGGAGGCGATCGCCTCTTCGGTTTCTCCTAAAGCCTCCAAAGTTTGACCTAAACTCAGATAACAGTCGGACCAATAAGGGTTTAATTCTAACCCCTGACGATAGGCTGTAACTGCTTCCGAATATTGCTGTTGTTGCTGGTAGGCTTTACCCAAGCTGTGGTATAATTCGGCATCGTCGGCTTTTAACTCAATGGCTTTTTGTAATAGGGAAACCGCCTCCTCTAGGCGGCCTTCTTTAATCAGCACTAGGGCTAAATTGTGGTAAAATTCGGAGAAATCTGGGTCAAGTTCAATAGCCTTGCGGAAACAACTAACGGCTTCTGGTAAGTTACCCTGTTGATTTAGGAGGGTTCCCAGATTATCATAAGACCAGGCAGAATTAGGGTTAAGTTCGGTAGCTTGACGATAGGCTGCAATAGCTTCGTCTATTTTTCCCTGTTGGCTGAGGGCTTCCCCCAAGTTATGATAATACCAAGCCGATTGGGGACTTTCTGCGATCGCCTGATTATAGGATGCGATCGCCTCGTCTAGCTGACCTTTTCTTAGGAGTTGATTGGCTGTGTCGAAGGAAGTGACGCTCATGTTCGGTTTCTTTACTATATTTTGATATGGAAGAACAGATGATTGATATTTGTTGGTTATGACCCGCCCTAGAGACTGACCCAGAGTTTAATTAGATGTTCCCATCCCCCTACTGAATCGAGCCATCCCTCCCAATTGTACATAATTTATGGAATTTGACCGCCAAAAATTAGAGCAAATCGACTCTGAGTTAGAGCGATCGCAGTCCTGGCTAGAACAAATCTCTGAGCAGATGGAAAAGTTACCAGCCCAGGGTAGTCCATCGCCCGCAATTATACCACCTAGCTCACCACAGCGAAAATCTATTTTATTTTATCGAGATTATCGGGGACTAACCGGAGGTCATTTAAAGGTCTGGGATTATTTTAATCATATTCTCGATTCCCCGGACTACCTACCCCAGATTTATTTTTCTCCCGAAAGTGCGATCGATGCTAATAACCCCTGGTTCAATATTGACAAGGAACTAATTTTATCTAAACCGCTATCAGATCCCCAAATTATCTTTATGGACGGTATGGACTGGGAATTTTTACCAGCCACCCAGCGCCACAACTCCCCCATACCAATTATTAATCTAATTCAGGGCTTCCGGCACGTCTACCCAGATAATCCCCGCTATCAGTTTCTCAACCATAAAGCGATCCGCATTTGTGTCAGCCCAGAAGTAGGAACCTATCTGGCAGAATCACGTCAGGTCAATGGACCCGTGTTTATTATCCCCAATGGCTTAGATACCAGTAGTTTCCCCGAACCCCGACCCGACCCCCAACGGGATATCGAAATCCTGATTTCGGCCCTGAAACAACCGGAACTAGGCGAACAGTTACAACAAAGGTTAGCAGGAATGGGCTATGGGGTGCAACTACTGACATCCCTAATTCCCAGAAGGGATTATCTACAGTACCTCAACCGTGCTAAAATGACGATACTCCTGCCTAACCGCGAAGAGGGAGAGGGATTTTACCTTCCCGCCCTGGAAGCTATGGCCATGGGGACACTAACTATCTGTCCAGATTGTATTGGGAATCGGTGTTTCTGTTTTCCTGGTTACAATTGTCTGCGACCCAAGTATACTGTGGAAGGGCTGTTAGAAGCCATCAAAGAGGCGATCGTCTTTTCTGAGGTGCGGAAGTCTCTGGTGAAAAAAGCAGCCTTTCAAACGGTCGCTGAACATGATTTAATCAAAGAACGGACAGCATTTATGGAAATCCTGAACCATCTCGATGATTTATGGTAGACTCCTACCGACTGGCGGGCCAGGCTGTCAGGATTGGTAGGTAGTCAGTTATGAACCTTAATAAACGCTATATTTGCCATTCATTTAGAATATAAAGATAAATCCCCACTTATACCATGCCAGATAAAAAAAGCGAATCCCAGGTTTTAATTATTACAGGAATGCACCGTTCAGGTACATCCTTGACCGCATCATTATTGCAAAGTGCTGGGTTGCACATTGGTCGTCGGCTAATGCAGGGAACCGAGTTTAACCCCAAAGGCTACTTTGAGAATATTGATTTTTTTGAATTTCACCTAGATTTATTGCGATCGCAGGGTGTTAATGTAGATGGTTGGACATTACAAGATAACCTAGATGTTCCCGAAGAGTTTATCGACCAAGCTAATGCCATTGTTGAAAAAAATTCTCTGAGTCATATTTGGGGATGGAAAGAACCTCGGACGACGCTATTTTTAGATTTTTGGGCGGAGTTATTACCTGATGCTAGGTTTCTGTTGATTTACCGTTCTCCCTGGGATGTGATAGATTCTCTGTACCGCCGAGGAGATGAACTTTTTAGAAGTCAGCCAGAATTAGCAGTCAAATATTGGGTATTTTATAACCAGAAGGTATTAGACTTTTACAATAAATATGGTGATAAGTGTTTGTTGGCAAATATTGAAACGATTGTTAAATATCAAGATAAATATGTAGCAGAAATCAATCATAAATTTGGGATAAATTTAACTAATCCTTCTCCGGCTGTTTATGATGCCTCCCTACTGCAAACGAATAGTTCAGAAGATGGTCAACGTCCCAGCTTAATCGATTATTATTTTCCTGAAGCCATAGAAATGTATCAGGAACTAGAGAGTCGGGGATGGCATCCTAATCAAACTCCAGATTTATCATGGAGTAATCAGATTAAGTCTTCTCCCTATATGGCTTGGGCCTTCAGAGATTGGGCGAATTATCGACTGTCCGCAGCCGAAAATAAGTCTCTCCGGGTTGAGTTAGAAGGGACTCAAGCTAAACTGGAAGAAACTCTGTCTCAGTTAAACCCAACTCGCGATGAATTGGAAGAAACTAGGTCTCAGCTACAGCAAACAGAGTCGATTGTAGAACAGTTAAGGTCTCAGTTGGAACAAACGGAAGGGATTTTAGAAAAAACTCACACCCAACTGCAAAAAACTGAGTCGATTTTACAGGAGTCTCACAGTCAACTGACTCAAAAAAATACAGAATTAAATGAAGTGCGATCGCAGTTAGAATCGCAGTTTAGCCAAGTTCAGGAAGAACTCGAGCAAGCCAAATCACAGTTAAGTCAAACTCAATGGGATGTGATGAAATATCAATCCCAACTACACCATACGCAGGAAGAACTAGAACAGGCCGAGCAACAAAACCGAGAAATTTTAAGCCACAAACATCAACTACAGTCTCAAGTGAATGAGTCTGAGTCTCGGCTGATGAAAACTGAGATGATGTTGAGTCAATCAAGGCTACAACTGGAACAAGGGAACAAAACCCGGGTCCGAACTATTGCTCAACTTCATGATACCCAAGGTAAACTAGAATATGCGGAGTTTCAACAACATAAGTATCTAGCAGAATTAGAACGACTTGAGCCACAACTGGAGAAAACTGAGATCCAATTGAGTCAGTCTCTGGTTAAACTTAACCAGGTTGAGAAAAATCATCAGCGAACTCTGGTACAATTACATCAAACTCAAGGGAACTTGGAGATATGTCAATTGTATTTAGCTGAAAGTCAGCAACAACAAACCCAGTATAAGAATCAACTGGAAGAGTGGGAACGACTTTGGGAAAAATCAATTGAACAGGAAGATGAGATGGAAAAAGCGATCGCTCAGTATCAGGCTAAATTGCAGGCTACTGAACAGGAGTTAGAATCATCTCAACATCAACTACAGCAAACCCAAGAGGAGAAAACCCAATGGGAACAGGAAATTGAGGAGTACGAAAAACTTTTGGCGGCGGCGAGTACACAGGAAAATGAGATGGAAAAAGCGATCGCTCAGTATCAGGCTAAATTGCAGGGTACTGAACAGGAGTTAAAATCATCTAAACATCAACTACAGCAAACCCAAGAGGAGTTACAACGGTCGCAAAAAGCACTGAATAAAGCACAATTGGAAGCTGAAAAGTTACAGTTTTATAAAATAGTTGCTAATTCGGCTGGTGAACAGAGTGAGGAACGGAAATATCAGCTTTTTGTCTGGGATGCTTGGTGTGCTTATCAGGTTGGAGATTTGGAGACAATGGCTCAATGTTTACAGCGATCTGTTAAATATTCCCCCAAGTCAAAAACCGAAACTCTCAGTCATTGGCTGGAGAATTTTAGCCAGTTTGCTAAGGAAAAGGGGGTTCCGTTTGACACAGCTTCTCTAACGAGTTCTGAACCATGGAAACAACTTATCAAACGTGCGATCGCTGTCAAGTCTTTAGTGACACAGAAGTAAGGTTCTCATCCCTTGTTGGTCAAAATATCTAACATAATGTGACTATGACTATAGCTACAAATATCCATGTCCATCAGTTGAAATACGATAATCATTTGATCTTAGGATTTGTACTTGACTCCCCCAAATCA
>NZ_PKGG01000594.1:0-383 GCF_046480465.1 Arthrospira sp. PCC 8006 | reverse complement strand
GCTCTCTTCGAGGTGGCGGCTGATACCACGCCCCTGCGGGCAAGGCTAGCAACCTCAACGCATTCATTCCAGCGGCAAGTCACAGGCTTTGCCAGACACTTGCCGCCGCCGACTCATCGGCAGGCGTCAGATCATGGCCATCCCACCGTTCACGTGCAATGTCTGGCCTGTCACGTAACCGGCCTCGTTGCTGGCGAGATAAACGCACGCTGCGGCGATGTCCGAACCCTGACCCAGATCACCGGCCGGGATCTTGGTGAGGATCGCCGATTTCTGCTCGTCATTGAGCGCATCGGTCATCGGCGAGGCGATGAAGCCCGGCGCAACGCAGTTCACCGTCACCCCGCGCGAGGCCACTTCCTGGGCGAGCGCCTTGGAGAAGC
>NZ_PKGG01000219.1:0-8567 GCF_046480465.1 Arthrospira sp. PCC 8006 | reverse complement strand
TCGCTTTCTTGGGATTGTTCCTGGAGGAGTTRCCGGGTTTCTTGAAATTGGCGTTCGGTTTCTTTATGGGCTTCTGCCAGTTCCGCGAGCAGTCTCCAAACATCGTCAGCATTGATGGTCATGGGGGTTGTCCTCTGGGTTATTTCAATCATCCATTTTAGCTGCTCTCCACTACGTGATAGGTGCTACGCAAACGCGCTGGCGCCTGGCGATACGTCGCACTCCGACGCGCGCGATACTTGCCTACGCACACGCTACGCGATACGCCCTACGGGTACGCTACGCGATCGCACTTCTGAGACTCTAGGCGATCGCACCAGATATTTACCCCTGTCACTTCGCCCTACTAGCATATAAATTAAAATTTATCAATTACAAATAACCGATCGCTTTATTAAGGCAAACCGGATCTCCGGTGATACGCACTTCTGAGAATGTAGGCGATAGGTCGCACTTCCGAGAGGGTAGGCGATACTTCTGGCGGGCACGCTACGCGATCGCCAACTCTGGCTGTAATTTACCATTGGCGGGGACGGAATTTATCATCATTTAAAATCACGACGCTATCTCCTGACTGTGCCAAAACAAATAAGCCGCGACGGTAGCCATAGCGGGCGACTTCTTCGGGAACCACCATTCCGGCGACGGCTCCCATGGCTTTGACATCACTATAACGGGGCATTAACCGCTTGAATTTTTCGAGTCTTTCCAGGTGTTCGTCGATGTCGRTTTGGCTGAGTTTGCTTTTGACTTCGACTAATATGGCTTGGTCGCTGTTGACCACGAGCAAATCAATTTCTAGGGCTTCTCCAAAGCGTTTAACCGAGAGGTCGCCGTGAAATTCATTGACAGCAATTCCCCTTTTTTGAAACAGTTGGACGGCGGCGGGGCGTCCTGGGCATTCGACAAATTCTCCGAGGCGGTTTCCCAATTTGCCTAATTCCTGGTTGAGTTTTTCATTCTGTTGTTTGATGATTCGTTCGGTTTCCCGGAAGCGGCGATCGCTTTCTTGGGACTGTTCCCGGAAGCGGCGATCGCTTTCTTGGGATTGTTCTTTGAGGAGTCGTTCAGTTTCCTTTTGGGCTTCTATGAGTTCTCCTAGCAGCCTCCAAACATCGTCAGCATTGGTGGTCATGGGGGTTGTCCTCTGGGTTATTTCAACCATCCATTTTAGCCACTTTCCACTATGCGATCGCTTTCTGGTAAGATGCGATCGCACTTCCGAAAGGCTAGGCGATACTTCTGGCGGGCACGCTGCGCGAACGCACTTCCCAGAGAGTAGGCGATAGGTCGCACTTCCGAGAGGGTAGGCGATACTTCTGGCGGGCACGCTGCGCGAACGCACTTCCCAGAGAGTAGGCGATAGGTCGCACTTCCGAGAGGCTACGCGAACGCCAACTCTGGCTGTAATTTACCATTGGCGGGGACGGAATTTATCATCATTTAAAATCACGACGCTATCTCCTGACTGTGCCAACACAAATAAGCCGCGACGGTAACCATAGCGGGCGACTTCTTCGGGAACCACCATTCCGGCGACGGCTCCCATGGCTTTGACATCACTATAACGGGGCATTAACCGCTTGAATTTTTCGAGTCTTTCCAGGTGTTCGTCGATGTCGGTTTGGCTGAGTTTACTTTTGACTTCCACTAATATGGCTTGGTCGCTGTTGACGACGAGCAAATCAATTTCTAGGGCTTCTCCAAAGCGTTTAACCGAGAGGTCGCCGTGAAATTCATTGACAGCAATTCCCCTTTGTTGAAATAGTTGGACGGCGGCGGGGCGTACCTGCCATTCGACAAATTCTCCGAGACGGTTTCCCAATTTGCCTAATTCCTGGTTGAGTTTTTCATTCTGTTGTTTGATGATTCGTTCGGTTTCCCGGAAGCGGCGTTCGCGCAGCGTCTCGGAACGAGAATCGCTTTCTTGGGACTGTTCCCGGAAGCGGCGATCGCTTTCTTGGGACTGTTCCCGGAAGCGGCGATCGCTTTCTTGGGATTGTTCCTGGAGGAGTTGCCGGGTTTCTTGAAATTGGCGTTCGGTTTCTTTCTGGGCTTCTGCCAGTTCCGCCAGCAGCCTCCAAACATCGTCAGCATTGGTGGTCATGGGGGTTCCTCTCAGGTGTCTCAATCATCCATTTTAGCCACTTTCCACTATGCGATCGCTTTCTGGTAAGATGCGATCGCTTCCGACCACTCTTCCTGCTGGGCTAAAACCTGTCCTAGGTGAAAATATGACCATTTAGCAGTGGGATTGACGGCTATAGCTTGGCGGAAGGCTGTGACGGCTTCATCCCAACGCGCTAACTGGTGCAATGTTTCCCCTAGTTTTTGGTAAGCCCAATAGAAGTCTGGGTTGGGTTCAACTGCTTTGGGATTGAAATCTATGGCTTTACGGAAGCATCTGACGGCTTCCTCCCAACAATCTAACTTGTTCAGTGTTTCTCCTAGTTTTTGGTAAGCCCAATATAGGTTAGGATTTGATTTAATTGCCTTTTTATACGCGACTACAGCTTCTTCTAAACGCCCCAACTGCTCTAAAGCCTCTCCCAGCTTGTAATGAGACCAATGAAAAATTGGATGATGTGCGATCGCCTTCTCGAAAGCATCTACAGCTTCTTCCAGCTTGCCACTCCGCAGCAGTTGATTACCCCTAACTAAATCGCTAACCATATTGTCTGACTCCCAGATTAAAGCTATATATCAATGCAGGAGAGGTTATTGACCTTACCAAAACTGTAGATATTTGTCAAGTTGGCTCAGTCAAGAATGCTTCCACAATATCATCATTCAAGACTCCTTGGAAATTTCCTGCCCGCTCGGGGTGAAACATTTCGGCTTTGAGAGTCAGAATTTGTTCATCGGTGGCGTACTCATGCAAGTGCTGAAATAAATTGAGTTGATTTAACATTTTCTGAATTTGTTGCATTAAGGTTACTTGTTGGAGACAATTACAATTTTTGATGTAATACTCAATAATATTGGGCAATGTGAAGCTACAAGCTAAACCATGAGGAACATCAAAATGGCTGGTTAGGGGATAGGACATCGAATGAGCGATCGCCGTTCGGGTTTGACTAATAGCTAGACCCGCCAACAAACTCGCTTGCTGCATTTGGGCACGGGCTTGGAGATTTTGTGGAGAGTCCAATACCTGTGGCAAACTGTTTAAAGCCAAGTTCAGCCCTTGGGTAGCATAGGCGACACTGATGGGGGTTTGATTGTGATTCCACAATGATTCCAGGCAATGAGAAATAGCATCCAATCCTGTATAAAGGGTTTGCTTGGGGGGTAAGCTCAAAATTAACTCAGGGTCTAGTAAAGCCATCTTAGGAAAGACTTGATCGCCGACAATGGAATACTTTTTGTGGGTAGTTGCATCCCAAACCGTGGCAAATGGTGTAACTTCTGCGCCTGTGCCGGAAGTTGTGGGAATGGCAATCAAAGGCAGTTGACCTTGCCAGTGGTGTTTTTGGCCCTGACGTAGTACCGTATGCAAAGGTCGTTGTAGGGGACTAGGGAGGGTCACAGCTAGGACTTTGGCTGCATCAATGACACTGCCACCACCAACAGCCACCACTCCCTGAATATTAGTCTGGCGATATTGTGTGATCACATCTTCAAGATGGTCTAATTCAGGATTAGGTGTAACCCTGTGGTATACTTCCCAATCTGTCTGGGGTGTTAAGGCTTCGATGTGGGTGGTAAGACCCCGACGGTTAAAGCCATCTGTAGTGACCAGAAGCCATAGTCCTGGGGATAGGAGATCAGGCAGGGTGCTAAGTTGCCCAGCTCCGACCCTAATTTTTACAGGGTTGTAATGATTGTATGTTGGCATCATCATTTATTTTGGTTTCAATGTTCATCAAAATTAAGTCTCTAACTGATGGTTAAAACGCTCAATTTATGGTTAAAAAGTACGCTGCACCATTCTCGATTAAGCTAGTCATATAAGTGGCTTCAGAGCAGTTATTGGGTTCTAGTGATTCTATCTGTTAGCCATCGGTTGCCACTTTCATAAATGCTTGTTTATTTTGCTGTGGACTGCTAGTGGGTCGTCCCAAATTGTCGCGGGAACCGGCTGTAATGCGAATTTCCAGTAATACTGGACCATCGTAGGCAGATAAATCGTTCCAGGCTTGTTTAATGCCAGGTTGATCCGTAGCCTGTCGGTATTGTTGATAGCCACTGGCTAGGGCTACAGCTTTCAAGTCTAGCTGTCCGGCGACTGTGGGCTGGCCGCCAACCGACTCATGGGCGGCATTATTTAAAACAACATGAATCAGGTTTTTTGGTGCTAAACTACCAATAATCGGTACTGCGCCTAAGTGCATAAGTAAGGAGCCATCCCCATCGATACAGACCACCGATTTGCTGGGGTTTCCCAAAGCTACACCTAAAGCAATGGAAGCTGTATGTCCCATACTGCCAACAGTCAGAAAATCCCGTTGAGCTTCACCTCGTTGTTGGCGTAGCTCAAACAGTTCTCGGGAGGTTTTGCCCGTTGTAGATACTACTAAACTATCCCCCACTAGGGTTAAAAGCTCACCCAGGGCAGCTTCTCGCTTGAGGGAAGCTTTAAAAGACGGTGGCCGCTGGCTTTTTTGATAGGGGAAAAATGTGCCTTTCCTTACCAACAGAGCTACTGGGGCGTTGGTAGCTTGGATTTTGGTTAGAGCCTCTTGGATAATTTGCTGAAAATCACTGTGGCCATCTACTATCCAATAGGGAACCCCCAAGAGATCCAGTTGCCCTGGGGTAATGGCCCCTTGTTTAATGTGTTGTGGCTCGTCTTTTACCCCTGGTTCCCCACGCCAACCAATTATCATCACCAAGGGGATTTTGTACACCTGAGGGTCGGTAAGTGAGGTGAGAGGGTTAATGGTGTTCCCTAATCCTGAATTTTGCAAATATACTGCCCCGATTTGCCGGGTGGCTAGGTGATAGCCAGCCACTAGGGCGATCGCATTCCCTTCATTGGCGGTGATAATATGTTCCCCGGGCTGGCTATGGTCGTCTATATAGGCACAGAAGTCTTTGAGTAGGGAATCGGGAACACCGGCAAATAAATGCACGCCGGCTTGGTATAGAGTTGTATAAAAGGCTTGGGGGTCTATCATTTTTTGTAGTTTTACTTAGTTCCTGGAATAAGTTCTAGTATGTCTTTGATAGGCAACATTTGTGGCTCACACTCTTGAGCGCGCTGATGTTTTAAGATAGTTTGAGCGGTATTTACCATAGCTGGGTAAGCACTCCGCAAAAGCTGATTAGCATAGATAACTATGTTTACATCCTGGGCTTGCAGTTCCTCCTCATGACAACTGTTATAACTCGAAGGCACAGCGATCAGGGGTTTACGATTTTCTAAGCGGTTATAGTCTTGGCAAAATGCAAACACTTCATCAGGGGTTTTCTGACGGCTGTGAATCATGATGCCGTCGGCTCCGGCTTTAATGAAGGCTTGGGCTCGTTCTAAGGCATCATCGAGTCCCTTGCCTAAAATCAGGCTTTCGATGCGGGCAATCAACATGAAATCATCTGTGGTTTGGGCTTTTTTGGCTGCACGGATTTTTTGGCAAAAATTTTCGATGCTATCTTGGGTTTGGGGAACTTCCGTGCCGAATAGGGAGTTTTTCTTGAGACCGGTTTTATCTTCGACGATGACAGCGGAGACTCCTAACCTTTCTAGGGTGCGTACAGTGAAGGTAAAATGTTCCGTTTTACCACCAGTGTCCGCATCATAAATTATGGGTTTGGTGGTCACTTCGATGACTTCGTTAAGTGTGGTCATACGGGCAGATACATCAACGGCTTCGATGTCGGGTTTGCCTTTGGCTGTCGAATCTGTTAGGCTACTCGCCCACATCCCATCAAATTCTCGACGACCTTGGGGGGTTTCGATGAAAGTGTTTTCAACGATTAAGCCACTGAGGGCGTTATGGATATCTAGGAATCGCAGGAGTGGTTTGGCTTGCAGCATCCGACGCAGAGATTTCAGGCGTACTTCTGGAGTGGTGCCGATTTCCCGTAGGGCTTTGTTTAGTTGAGTTGAGGAGATACCTTTAGTATAGGGAACTTCGATGAGTTCGCCGCCCCACTCCTCTAGGGTTTCTATGACCCGCTGACGGGTCTCTCGCTGTACCCCTTCTCGCCAATCGTCCCCGTGAATGACGTAATCGGGTTTGATGCTGCGTAGGTTGGGAATATAATCCAGGGTGGTTTGGGGAATGACCTGACTTACTCCTTTGATGTTTTCGATCACTTCTCGCCGCTGCTCAAATGCCATGTAGGGGAGGCGTTTATAGCTGGCGATCGCTTGGTCAGTCAGTAGACCGACGATGACTTCCCCATACTGTTGAGCAGTTTTCAGGATGTTTAAGTGACCGGGATGAACTAGGTCGGCACTCATTCCAACATAGACTTTTTTCATTGATCTCTTCCTCAGTGCTGGGTATGGTTCTTTATTATTGACTTATTCCAAGACAGTATTTGCTCTAGGTGGGCTATTGTGTACTAACTGTTTTGGTCGGTGAAGCAATATTCAGGGAAAGCCTGTTCTATTGCCCTAATTTCTTCCTGATTTTCGTAGGTGTGATGTAAGTAAACATTCTTTTCCGATTCCCAGGGTTTGAAGTACTTGTGTGGTTCATGGGTGGTCAGGTCAAGACCCGCTTTTTGTGCCAGCTCTTGGCGATAAGTGTCTGACAGCACAAACTTTTCAAACTGTACTTTTAACACTTGGTTACTGGTGTTTTTGGTTTTTTCTTCATAGTCAGAAACTAGGCTATGATACTTGGAGTAGTTCTTGGTCTTACTCTTGATAAACCCACTAGCATCACCTAGATACCCTATGCTTTCTCGTTTCAGAGCCACAAAGTTGGACCTTGGGTCTCTAAATGTGCAGAATACTCTAGTATTCTTGAGACAGTCAACCATTCTGATATTCCCAATATGAATACAGTTGTTCAGCAAAACCACATCATAGTTATGATTGCCAGACTCGCCAGATAGCAAATTGGCAACATCATCAGCAAAAATTTTGAAATTGGCTAGAGTGTCGCCTTTTCCCGCAAGTAATGGAGAGGCGTTACCCATCAGCCTACTGACATTTTCCGAGTGAGTTTTGGTATTTGGACCTAAGCTGAATCTCCTAGCACCCCCCATAACTTTATAGTCCGATGAGTTCTTCATTGCTTTAAATCCTAAAAACGAGGTGAAAAATAATTCTAATAAACTTGGAAAGCAATCAGTTGAATTTAAAATACTATCATATAGTCCCAGTAGTGATGACTTGCCTTCCAAAAAACGGCTTTCACCCTTAAGCACTTTGATATTCTTGAATTCTCGGAAGTAATCATACAGGGCACTACTGCCACTCCACCCCATGCCTGACACCACTATTTTTTGGACAGTTCTGACGTTGCTTCGCTCAAATATATGACCCTGCTCCCGAGAATCACAGATTTTCTGGAACGCTTGAATCCAATTGGCGGATATCTCTGGTTCTTGAAATAATTCCTGGGCTTGTAAGGCGAACAGTTGTTTAGCCTCGATAAATTGACTATTTTTTGCGAGTTCAAAACAAGCCTGAAATTTTTTAGAAATCGCATCACTACAACCCTCCCAGAATTGCTGATGCTGGGCTTTTCCTTTTAAGACCTGTCCTGCTGCTGATCTTGCTTTTACGAAAAACTTGAAAGGGGATTGGGTTCCTTGTGAAGATAAGTAATATTGAAAGCTGTTTAAGGAACCCTGATAGTCCTTGGCTTCATAGAGAAACTCGGCGTTGATTTTGTGTGCTTCTACCAGAGATACAGATGATATCCGCTTAGGCTGAGAAGTTTTGCCCTTGAGCTGGGCTTGGTGTACTGCCCGAACGAACCCTAAACGAAAGTCACTTTGGTCGGGTTTTAAGACAAAGGCGCGCTGATAGGCGGTAATTGCTTCTTCTAAACGCCCCAACCTTTCTAAAGCCTCCCCCAGTTTGTAGTGAGACCAATGAAAAATTGGATGATGTGCGATCGCTTTCTGATAAGCATCTACAGCTTCTTCTAGCTTACCACTCCGCAGCAGTTGATTACCCCTAACTAAATCGCTGACCAATTCGCTGACTCTCCAGATTACATGATACATAAGGCACAACCCACTGTCCATTTTACCAAAGTGGTAGATATTTGTCAAGTTGCGTTAGTCTCGTGATATGGTATGATACTGGGATATGTCAGGGGGTGGGTGTGTTGGTAAGCTAGTTATGAGGAGTGGTCAAGGAATGAAGCGATCGCTCTACGCACAGGTGATCGCTTGTTTCGAGAAAGGGGGTTTTTTGAAAAAACGGGGTTTGTTAATTTCCTTTGGCTGCTCTGTAGATGATGGTTAATTTCATGGTAGATTATCCTTGGCTAGATTTTGTCAAGTACGGATAACCGAATACTTTATGGCGGGAAACCGATATAAGTGACGGTTGGAGTGGGGGGTGTCGAGGTGGTTGCGATCGCTGTTGATTGTTGATTATAATTATGGGAGCCGGGATTGTTGGGTTGATATGAACTATTCCTCTGCATTAGCTG
>NZ_PKGG01000184.1:0-10914 GCF_046480465.1 Arthrospira sp. PCC 8006 | reverse complement strand
AGGGGTATCCACATCAGGAGCCGTATGAGATGAAAGTCTCAAGTACGGTTTTGAAGTGGAGTTGGGGAAGGTGACTTCCCTTTCGACCATAACGAAATGTTTTGACCGAATAAACCATGATTACCTACTGTCCAAAATTCATTGTCCAAGCTGCCTAAAAAGAGACCTGAAACAATGGCTCAAAGCTGGTGTGCTAGATAACGGTGTATTCGAGGATACAGAAACAGGGACACCTCAAGGAGGGGTAATAAGTCCAATACTCGCTAACATCGCATTGGATGGCATGATTAGGTTCATAGAGACAATGTATCCAAAGAAAGCAGACAGAGCGCAGGCTACTGTTATAAGATACGCCGATGACCTTGTAGTGATATCCCCATCACTAGAAATCATTGAACAGTGCAAGACTGCTATTTCTGAATGGCTAAAACCTGTAGGACTAGAAATAAAACCTGAAAAGACTCGAATCTGTCATACACTCAAAACTATTGAGTATGACGGTAAGACAGAGAATCCAGGGTTCGACTTTCTAGGATTCAATATCAGGCAATATCCAGCAGGAAAATACAAATCTGGGAAAACAGGCGGGGCAGCAAGCCGATTAATCGGACATAAAACCCACATAAAACCCAGCCATAAAGCAGTTAAAGCCCATACAGAAGTGATTAAAGGTGTAATCAAACAACATAGAACAGCACCTCAGTCAGCCCTGATAAAACATCTAAACCCGATTATTCGGGGATGGTCAAATTACTACTCAGCGGTAGTCTCAGCAGAGACCTTCAATAAGCTAGACCTCATAATCTGGTTAATGTTACGGGCATGGACAGCATCAAGATGCAAAGGGGTGAACTACGAAAAGCTGAGGAACTATTTCAGACATGGAACGGTTAAACTTAGCAATGGGAATGAAAGACAGGAATCTTGGTTATTCCAGACCAAAGAAGGATTCCAATTATGGAAACATAACTGGACCCCAATTGTCAGACACACCTTAATACGCCCCGACGCAACACCATACGATGGAAATTGGACTTACTGGGCAACCAGGAGAGGACAAGCAATCGATACGCCAAATAAGGTAGCAAAAGTACTTAAAAAGCAAAAAGGCAAGTGTACCTGGTGCGGGCAATTCTTTACCCCATCAGATTTAATTGAAGTAGACCACATTGTACCTAGAAGCCATGGCGGAAAGGATGAATACAAAAATCTTCAACTATTACATCGCCACACCCGCGATGATAAGACAGCTCTTGATGAAGAGATGATGCTGTACTCTTAACAAGGAGACGGTCAGACTAGGAGCCGTATGAGGTGAAAGTCTCAAGTACGGTTTTGAATGGGAGGGGTAGACCGTGAGGTCTATCTCGACCCCTAATTATTCTATTTTTGTAAAATTATAATAAATAAGGGATCCACACTCCTAGAATGGCTATCATAGAAGGATTCACTCGACGAGAAACCCTCGACCTAACGGCTACCACCTCCAATCGCCTGCAATACCTAGAACGGTGTCAACTGGTAGTCCCGCACCGAATCAGCAACTCCCGAAGGCCCACCGTGATTTATACCTGGGAGCAGGTTTTAGAAATCCGGGCCATCAAAAATCTTCGAGAAGTCATCTCGCTCCAGACGGTGAGAAGCATTATCAAATTCCTCGATGAGAGCGGATTTGACGATAGCTTACGTGACAAGCAGCTAGTCGTTATTGATGAAGAGGTAATCTGGGTTCAGCAGGATTGGAAAGACTTTGCCGACAAACTCCCGTCAGTTCTGAAGGTGGCAGGACATAAAAACAAAGATGTGGGTCAGTATCTCTTGGTGGTTATTCCACCTCTATCTCAAATTGTGAACGAGGTATGGCTGGCGGCTGAAAAATCGACTGTAGTCCATTTTGAGAGTTTTAAGCAACGGGCTAAAGCCAAACCGACTCAGGTAGCATGAAAGGATTCTCAGAGGGACACTTCAACAGCAACCCCTATGTCGGTATCACCCCTAGATTTCCTCACGGGTATCACTCTATCTGGCGATCGCAACTATCCACCCTATTACCCATATTAGAAATTTACCCTCTATCTTGCGTTCTGGTGGCATCCTGGCTAACAAGCGCTTAAAATTTCAGCGGATCAATTATGTAGATATTGCTCACGAAACTATTCAGAATAAACGCGCTCAAATTAATATCCCTTGTTCAAGGGGCGGCACGCTTCACGATTACGTTCCCTGGTATTTTGCGCCTCGTTCTCCGATGCTTTATGCCATCTCCAGAGGCAATGTTCAAGGATATGAAGAGGGGCAAAGTCCGGTGGTTCACTTAGTGGCTACAGCGGAGGATATCGCAGCGGCAGGTCTTCCTTTAAAATCAGTTAAAATGAATGGGTTGATTACAACGAGAACTCGGGAATTTTTATCCGGCAATGATTCAGTTTAAGCAAGGCAACCTATTGACCGAAACGACTGAGGCCCTGGTGAACACCGTTAACTGTGTCGGTGTCATGGGTAAGGGGATTGCTTTGCAATTTAAGCAGGCATTTCCGGAAAATTTCCGAGCCTATAAAACAGCTTGTGATGCTAAGAAAATCCATCCCGGGCAGATGTTCGTAGTTGCTACCCATGAGCTATTTCCAAAATACATCATTAATTTCCCCACTAAGCGCCACTGGAAGGGAAAATCTAAAATAGAAGATATTGAATCGGGATTAATTGCACTGGTTGAGGAAGTCAAGCGGTTAGAAATTCGCGCTTATCGCGATTCCTCCTCTGGGATGCGGAAATGGGGGCTTAGATTGGACGGAAGTCAAGCCTCTCATCGTTCAAGCTTTTGCGGAAGTTCCGGATATTGAGGTGGTTATTTTTGAACCCACTGGTGCACCTGTTGCGCCTCAAATTCCAGTGGCTACCTCTACCCCCAAAATGACCCGGGGACGGGCTTTATTGATTCGCTTGCTGGAATTGTACGGCATTCCCGGGTATCGCTTAACTAAGCTGGAAATTCAAAAACTCGCCTATTTTTTGCAAGTAGCAGGCGAACCGTTAAGACTGCGCTATATCAAACATCAATTTGGCCCTTATGCAGAGAATCTCAATCATGTTTTGCAAAACATTGAGGGTCATTACATTCGCGGATATGGCGATCGCACTGAAACCTCTGCAATTTATGTATTAGAAAAGGGTCGTGACGCTGCCGATCGCTTTTTATCAGAACATCCCGATACCGGCGATCGCCTGCAACAAGTCAGCGATTTAATTGAAGGATTTGAGACGCCTTACGGGATGGAAATGTTGGCAACCCTTCACTGGATTGCGACGGAAGATCCGCCAGCGGCAATGGATTGCGATCGCGCCATTGAAAGAGTACAGGAATGGAGCGATCGCAAACGCACTCTATTTAAACCCAACCATCTGCGAAAAGCTTGGGAACGCCTTCACTCTCAGAACTGGTTTCATATCAATAGGGATGCCGAAACCCAATAATGTTCATGACCAAAAAAATGAGGGGATGATTAGTATTGATGAAACTGCCCGATGGAGAACCAGAGGAATTTGATAAGCTGGAGTTGTAGATTTCTGAAGTGGCGATCGCAGATTTCCGATTTTACAGATAAAATAGTCCCACCTCTTAAAATATGACCCTAAAAGAACTAGAACCCCAACTCCTAGCCTTAACGCCAGAAGAAAAAGCCCAAGCGATTCAAATTCTCGCCCAAAGTTTAAGTAACGCTTGGAAAGGGATTGAAAAAACCCCCGGAGTCTGTGGCGGCGATGCTAGAGTCGCTAATACGCGCATCCCCATTTGGTCTCTCGTCAACTCTCGTCGATTAGGGGCATCTGATGGTCGTATTTTACAGGATTTTCCTCAACTCAGCGCCGAAGATTTAGTCAATGCTTGGAACTATTCCCAGGCACACCCAGATGAAATGGAAGCGGCAATTCACAGAAATGAGGAAGATTGAAATAGGGCTCGTCTTTATGCCGATGAAAATTTTCCTCTTCCCATTGTCGAATTCCTGCGTTTAGTGGGTCACGATATCCTCACCATTGCCGAAGCTGGCAAGGCAGGATTGGGAATTCCTGACGAAGAGGTATTGGCATTTGCCGTTCATGAGGAACGGTCTATTTTAACGCGGAATTGGGATGATTTTAGACGACTGCACCGCTTTCACCCCAATCATTACGGCATTATCATCTGCAAAGAAGATTTGAATACAGAAAGACAGGCACAGCGGATTGCTGATGCTATTGCCAGGGAAGAAAATCTCAAAGGTCAATTGATTAGAATTACTCGGGCATCAGAACCGGGAAATAGCATCTAAACTAGGCTCGTTTGAATTGACCCCCGATGGCCTAGTTAGGACTCTCTATTGATTGAATTATGCTATAATCGATTAACTTTTTTATTTGAAATTATCCTATGCATAGAATTATTATTGATGTCCCGGATGAACTTTCGGGACACCTGACACAAATCGGCGAGATTCAGCCCAACTATAAAACCCAGTCTAGGGATACTGATATCAATGCCGAACTCCATCAGTTTAAATTGTGGCGATCGCTGCCTTTATGGAAAAAAGCTGCCATAGTCAGCGGTTGGACAAAAGGGGTTTGGGAAATGTCTCTCATGGCGATTCAAAACCGCTATCCTCAAGCCAGTCCATTAGAAATTCGTCATCAATTCGCACTTCGCACCCTAGATGATGAAACAGCTTTAAAAGTTATTGGGCAAAACCTAAATCAACCCGTTATGATTACTGACCCGATTTCTCAGGTACTTGTGGTGACGGCAATTCTCGACAAACTTGGTATCCCTTACCTCATCGGTGGTTCCGTTGCCAGCAGCTTATTAGGAGAACCTCGCAGCACTCAAGATATTGATTTGGTGGCAGACTTAACCTTACCCAAGGTTCAACCATTAGTCGCGGCATTGCAACCTCGATTTGATGTGGACGAAGATACCGTAAAATCCGCAGTCCGCTATCAAAGTTCGTTTAATATTATCGACAATGAGTCGATTGTAAAATTTGACATTTTTATCTTAAAAAACAACCCATTTAGCCGATCTGAATTTGAACGTCGTCAAGTGCAAATTGTTCGCACTAACCCTGAGCAAACCTTAGTTTTGCCGAGTCCTGAAGATATTATCTTACAAAAGTTACTGTGGTATAGAGATACCAATTTTAGCTCAGAAAAACAGTGGCGAGATATTTTAGGGGTGATGAAGTTACAAGGCGCTACCCTTGATTTTGAGTATCTGCAATATTCGGGAGAACAACTCAAGTTAGCAGAAACCCTAGACCGAGCTTTGGGCGAATCAGGATTATTGTAACCAGTTGATGGATATCTGATGACTGACTCTCCCCCTATCTATCTCGACTACCACGCCACCACGACCGTTGACCCCAGAGTGGCTGAGAAAATGCTGCATTACATGACGGTAGAATTTGGTAACGCCAGCAGTATCGACCATATTTATGGCGATCGCGCCCAAAAAGCAGTTTCTCAAGCGGCGCGACAAGTGGCGGAATTAGTCGGCGCTTCCCCAAGAGAAATCATCTTTACTTCTGGCGCTACTGAAAGCATTAATTTGGCTATTCAAGGTAGCATCATTAATCATAAATCCCCATATTTGCCGACAATGGCTGTCTCTCCGGTGGAACATCCAGCGGTTTTAGATACGGGTCAGGCTTTAGTTAAACAAGGGTTAATTGATATCACTTATTTGTCCGTTGATCAACAGGGTAAAATCGACTTGGCATCGGTGCATAAGGTTTGCCAGGATGGGGTTTCTCTGTTATGTATGATGGCTGCTAATAACGAAATTGGGACGATTTATCCCATGGCAGAAATTGCTAAAATTGCCCAAGCTCACCAAGTCCCTTTTTTGTGCGATGGGTCCCAAGCTGTGGGCAAAATACCTATCAATTTTGAGGAATGGGGAATCACTTATTTGGCGATTTCTGGTCATAAACTCTACGGACCAAAAGGAGTCGGGGCGTTGGTGGCTAGAAAAGGTTATCCACTCAAGCCGATTCTGTTTGGCGGCGGACATCAAGGAGGAATTAGGTCTGGTACTCTCAACGTGCCGGGAATTGTGGGGTTGGGAGAAGCCTGTCGTCTGCGAGGTTTGGAAATGGCAGAAGATGAGGCAAAAATTGCTAATTTGCGCGATAAATTACAGGATTTACTACTTGACAAAATACCGGGTTTGGTGATTAATGGAGATATTAATCATCGCTTATCGGGAAATCTGCATATTTCGATTCCAGATGTTCCTAATAGTGCGATTATAGCACGGGTGCGCGATCGCCTGGCAATTTCTACGGGGGCGGCTTGTTCCTCTGGAGTAGAAGCACCGTCCCATGTTTTGCGGGCGATCGCTTTATCCCCAAATGCCATGGAAGGTGCTTTGCGGATTGGTATCGGCAAATTTACCACTGAGTCGGAAATTGATCGCGCTGCGGAGATTTTAGGGGGTGCTATTGGTACTATCCGCCAGTTGATGGAACCCTAGGGCGATCGCCTAATTCCCTCAACTACGCCACACTCACCCAGGGGCTATTTTGCCTCAAATATCCTGTGCTCTTATCTACTAATAAATCACGTCAACCATAAAAAAACCAGGTTAAAACCCTGATATATTTGGGGCTATAACCTAGTCAATTGCTAATAGTAATTAAAGGGTAATTACTGCTCAATAATTCCCGCATAATTATGATTATGATAACACCAAGCCAAAATAGTCCCAGTGGCGAACAGTTTTAAGGCTTCCAGACTTAGGTAGCTAAAGTGTAGTTGATTCATCCCCTCTGGAGTCGATTCAACAGCGTTAAATAAATTCAGATTTACACCTAGGGCAGTCATTTGGGGGGTGAGGCTATAGGTGTACAACAAAGCGATCGCCAACAAGATAGAAGATAACACCGTCAGGGTACGAATCCGATTGCTGAACCCTTCAGGAAGAGTCATTCCTAAAACCATCATTCCCGTTAAAGCTAAGGCGGCGCAGAGGATTTCAATATGATTAAATGCCGTGAAAACTATTCCGCCTGTAGAGGCAAAACTAGGTTCTTGCATCATCCCAGATAGATACATCGCTGGCATAATTACTACATCCAACAGTAGGCTACCACCAACCCACAATGCCATGGTCATCAGAACCAAAGTTAGCCAGCGGGAAGGATTGTATTGAACTTTAGGTATAAATGTCATGAATAATACCTCGTAACTTCTAGTTTACTTATTAACCAGTGTAGCGAATTTTTGGGGAAGTAAATATGAAGTATTTTTGCGATTTTCCGTGGGCAGAGGATTGTTAAGAAGTTTGTCGTAATTTAACTAAATGCGATCGCCTTCTATCCCCTAGCAGATGGTGATTTGCTCCCCTCTTAGGGTGATAGCCCATAGATATGGGTAATTGTTATTAACTTTTGTTACAATTAATTCTATGATTAAGTAAGATGAAGTTGGGTAAAGGCGAGAAAACGTGAAAGCAGTAATTCTACTCTCTGGTGGACTTGATTCTTCCACAGTGCTGTATCAGGCGAAAGCTGATGGCTATGAATGCTATGCACTGTCATTCAACTACCAGCAGCGACACCTACGAGAATTGGAAGCGGCGGCTAAAATTGCACAGGCGGCGGGGGTAGCAGCTCATCAAACCGTAGAGTTTGACCTCAAGCGTTGGGGAGGGTCAGCCTTGACTGATGATAACATCGATTTACCTTGCGATCGCACTTTGGCGGAAATGTCCGCAACCATCCCCATTACATACGTCCCCGCCAGAAATACCATTTTTCTGAGTTTTGCACTCGCCTACGGCGAAACCATCGGAGCCGATCGCATTTATATTGGAGTCAATGCACTAGACTACTCAGGATATCCCGACTGTCGCCCTGATTATATCGCCGCCATGCAGTCCGTGTTCCGTCTGGGAACCAAACAAGGACGCGAAGGTAATCCTATCACCATCAACACTCCCCTAATTGACCTCAAAAAAACAGATATCATCCAATTGGGGAACAGTTTAGGGGTTCCCTGGGAGCATACCTGGTCTTGCTATGGGGGAGAAGCTGAAGCCTGTGGGGTATGTGATGCTTGTCGTTTGCGTCTGGCTGCTTTCCAAGC
Source organism: Arthrospira sp. PCC 8006 (assembly GCF_046480465.1). Classification (NCBI taxonomy): domain Bacteria; kingdom Bacillati; phylum Cyanobacteriota; class Cyanophyceae; order Oscillatoriales; family Microcoleaceae; genus Arthrospira; species Arthrospira sp. PCC 8006. The sequence continues at coordinate 2,793 of NZ_PKGG01000184.1, read as the reverse complement.
CTTGGGGTTAACTGATCCCATTTCCTATGCTAAAAGATAACATCTAACTAACTCTCTTGTTCATAGCGCCAAACACTCCCTAACAGTTCCCTAACAGTTAATTCTATGGAAGACCAATTTTCACAATCTCCTAATTCTGATGCTTATGAGGCTCTGTGTCAAGAGGCGACTGTTCTGCATCAAAGAATTACCAATCTCAAACAACTTCTCGCAGAAACCGAACGGGAGAATCAGAAACTACGCACTCAATTGGAAGCCCAAGATACTCTCAAAACCGAGAACCCAACCCCCCCAAAAACGCCCGTAATTGCACCAGATAGCTTGACTATGGCTCCCACTCCTCCACAGGTGTCGAGACCCACTAATACTAATGGCAAAAATCCTCAAGCGCCCTTGAACGGTAATGGCTCCGTAAATGGTTACCAACCCGCCACCTCTACTAGGGCTAAAAGTTCATCAACAGCCACCGTCATTAAACCACCAGAACCTCAAATTTCCCCCGATGATGATGACTACCTCAACCAAATTCCTGATGAGGTAGAAATGTCTCTGTTTGACCACCTGGAAGAATTAAGACAGCGCCTTTTTTACTCATTAATTTCTGTGGTGATTGGGATAGTTGTTTGCTTTATAGCAGTTAAACCAATTGTCCAAATTTTAAAGGTTCCCGCTCAAGGGGTAAAACTTTTACAATTGGCTCCGGGAGAGTATTTCTTTGTCTCCATTAAAGTCGCGGGATATAGCGGTTTACTGGTGGCGAGTCCGTTTATTATTTTTCAGATTATCCAGTTTGTTTTACCCGGACTTACCCTCCGGGAACGACGAATTTTGGGACCCGTTTTTCTGGGGTCAACTTTTCTGTTTTTAATCGGATTGGTTTTTGCTTATCTGGCTATTGTTCCGGCGGCTCTCACCTTCTTTATTAATTATGGTTCTGATGTGGTAGAACAGCTATGGTCAATTGCTGAATACTTTGAGTTTGTCCTGAAATTGCTGTTGGTAACTGCGATCGCATTTCAAGTGCCAATTATTCAGATTGTTTTGGGGATATTGGGTATTGTATCTTCTGGGAAAATGTTATCTATCTGGCGATATGTGTTGATGGGGGCGGCTATTCTGGGGGGATTTTTAACCCCCTCTACTGACCCCTTGACTCAAAGTCTGCTGGGAGGCGCTATTGTGTTTTTATACTTTGGCGGCGTGGGGGCGGTTAAACTCATGGGAAAATAACTTTTTTAGGCGATTTTCTCGCTCCTCTGGGGAGTCTTCCGCCCAATTCCACAGGCTTTCATAGAAGAAAAAACAGACTCCCGCAAAATGGCGATCGCGTACATTTTTTACCTGTTCTTCCAAGATGTTAGTCGCTGTAGGACGATTTTTGAGACCGCTTAAAATCCCGATCGCCACCGGAATATGATTTTTCGCTAATTCGATTTCTGCTCGTTCTAGTTCCCTAATAAAATGAGACATATCAGAACGATATATTTGCGGCACTAGCTCTTCTATCCAACCTTTTCTTTCCCAGGTAAACCAGTCCTGAAGATAAGCCGGAAGCGCAAAATGTAGGGGGTTCGGAGACAACGAAATCAGACAATCTTCTTGAATTGCTTTCACCCCATAAAATACCTTCTCCATAAACTTATTAAGTTGGTCGGCTCGCCATCTCACCCAATAGGTATCTAGGGGATTGTCTGGCGGTGATTGACCTTGATGCTGCTCCTTAAATAGTTTAACGGTAAAGGGGTCATAACCTAACTCAGCAGGTAAGCCAAAATGATCATCAAATTGAATGCCATCAATATCATAGTTTTTGACAATTTCAGTCACTAGATTTAAAATGAATTGTTGTACTTCGGGATGAAAGGGATTTAACCACACCCACTCAGGATTTCCTCCCGGTTTCGTGAAACTACCATCTTGGGTTTGTGTTAACCAGTTCGGGTGAAGTTTGGCTAATTCTGAATCAATGGGAGCCATAAACCCAAACTCAAACCAAGGAATAACTTTTAATTCCCGTTTATGTCCTTCCCTCACCACCTCCGAGAGCATATCTCGTTTTTGTAATCCGGGGTGGGGGTCTCTGGAAATACCAAACGCCTCCTCAGCTACACGGCTAGGATATAGGGTATAACCTCCCTGCCACACTGTGGGGTAAATAGTGTTAAAATTCAGGTTTCGCAGGCGGTCTAAAGCCTGAGTTAAGCCGGTTGTTGAAAATAAAATATTGCTGTCAACATTGGTTAGCCAAACTCCCCTAATTTCGGTGACAGACCTCGCTGGAATTGGAGAACTAGAGGAAATGGCGATCGCCACAAAAACACTAACAGCCACTACCAATAAAATCAACAGTTTCGGCAAGGTATAGCGCGTTTTAGTCATCTCTTCTCATTCCTACTTGTGTCTGTCGGTGAATGATTCTTAATTATCCACGATGATCGTAAATTATTAAGATTTCGGCTATCAATTGGCTGCTATGCTTTTGTGGTAGACTCTCTCAGAGAATATGCTATTCTGAAAAAAATGGCTCTAGCAGTATTGATCGTGAGGTAAGTTAGATGAGTGCTTTTGGGTTTGGCACGATGGCAGAGGATATAAATATATCACCATTATCTGACCTTACCGATATTATTGATCACGAATCCATACGCTCAGAACCAGAAACCGAGGAGATCGGACTCCTTGACAATGGGGATAATGGCGATAATGATACCCTTCCCGTGGATAATGGCGATAATGGCGATAATGGCGATAATGACACTCTTCCCGTGGACAATGGGGATAATGGCGATAATG
>NZ_PKGG01000075.1:0-22437 GCF_046480465.1 Arthrospira sp. PCC 8006 | reverse complement strand
TAATGTCTTAAATATGCCCATTGCACAGGCGATCGCATCTAGTATTTTTTCTGKTTCAATTGGTAAAATACCCCCCTTTGAGTTTCGCCATACTTTATCATTATTTGAACCCGGTTTAGTCACTGATTATAAATTAGCCGCCCAAGTCACTTTGGCAGAGTATTTAAAATCATTGGATTTACTCAAAATCTCAATTAATGATAATGGGAAACCCGCCACACCTTATAACTTATTGGCGACTCGAAATTGGCTGTTAATTATACCGCGATCGCAAGAAAATTTTCACAACATATCCGTTAATTCTTTGGGGTTTGCGGGGGCGCTACTGGTTGGCAATGATGCACAATTGGCACAACTCAAGCAACAACAACCTTTAACCATTCTCAAGTCTGTGGCTTTCCCTATTTAACCCACAGATAGCGCCTGTTTAATGCGTTGAACAAATGATGCAGGCATTCCCGCCACCCATTTTTCTCGGATGATGCCATCTTCCACTATTACAGCGGTGGGGACAGTATCAATTTTTAGGCGATCGTATGCTACGCTATCTAAAGCGACCACCGAAAAATTGAGTTGATGACTATCAACAAACCACCGCATTTCATCATAATTAGTAAACGCCACAACCCCTAAAACATCAGGCAATTCGTGGCAATCATGGACAATTTTTAACACCTGTAACCAGTCCTTACACTGAGGACAGCGGGGACTCATAAAAACGATTAATTTTGCACCCAAACTTAGGTCTAAATTTACCGCTTCCCCTAACCATTGATTTTGCCAAGGTCTGTTGGCTTGAATCGGCGCTAAATCAATTAGTGGATAGCCATGATTATCTAAATACTCTAGGGAAGCGGAGGCGGCTGCATAGCTAATTAAAAACGTGGCTATAACTATCATCCACCGCCATAAAATAGTCCCTTCGTTATAGTTACCAATTAAACCCACACCTAGGCAAATAATATACAGTAAATTCAACAGTAAACTTTGATTAGGGGTGATTTTTAGCCAGCCATTATAACAGCCACAATCTTCCGTTTTTCCCGTCGATGTACTCCAATAAGTTAACACCGAAAGACTGATTAAAATTATAATACTCAACGGGATGATCATGGCGGGTGTCGCCCCGAAAATTAACGCGCTTCCTATGGTGGCTTCTACGGCTATAAAAGTTATAGTTATCGGTTCAATTAACCGAGAATTAAATAGCCTCAATTGGGCGATGTGTTGGGCGAATTTCCAGGGCTCAATAATTTTGGCGATCGCTGTTAGTAAAAATACACTTCCCACAAATACAATACCAAAATTAGCTAATGTTAGGGATATCATAGTTAAATGATGGTTAAGCATTAATCACAGGAGTTTAGCTTCCTACAGGTCATCCCCGAGTAAACTAGGGACTAGGGGAAACCTAGACTAAGGAAAGGACATCTGACAATTATCTGATCAAACTTGGCATTGTTGGAGATTTAACCTTCCCATATTCATGATATCATTGTTTATCTTCAATAGTAGCTTTACCTCATTTCGGTATCCAGGACTGAGGCGATCGCTTGCTTCTTTTTGAGGGAAACAGACTCCCAATCCTGCTACCTGATTATGGCACTTTTAGCTGAAATTATCGAAGAATGTTGTCAATTACCAGTATAGTTATAGAAAAGTGGGAACTAGAATTAACAACCTACAAGTTACTAAAATTGTAGATGGAGATACTATCAAAGTCTTGCTAAATGGTCGCCGAGAACCTCTGCGATTGCATTGTGTTGATACTGAGGAATCATTTGCTAAAGGTTCCAAACCGGTCACGCAAACCGGAATAGAGGCTTCAGCAATGGCTAAAAAATACTTCACAGAAGCTGATGGAACATTAACTAAAGTGGATTTGGAATTTGATAGTGATGATTCCTTAGAAGTCTGTTTAGACAAATACCGAGATACCTATGGTCGCTTGATTTGCTATGTTCATAAAGGCGATGATCATTATAACTTGCGATTAATTCAAGAAGGTTGGAGTCCCTATTATATTAAATATGGGCGATCGCAATTTTATCACCGCCAAATGATGGAAGCAGAAGCGATCGCTCAAGCCCATAATCGCATTATTTGGGATCGCAATTTACCTCAAAATAAGCCCTTTCGTGATTATGAACTCTTAAACTGTTGGTGGTCATTAAGGGATGGTATTATTCAAGATTATCGCCATCATGGAAAAACAGCCGGAGTTCTTTCTGTCCGTTTTGACTATCCCGAAATTCTAGCCGCCGCCGCTAGTAAACAATGGATTACTATATTTTGTGATTTACAAGATGGTATCACCAAATGGATTGGTAATAGCGCCTTAATTCATACCGGCTCAAAAGACCATATTATCAAGTTATGGATACCAGAAGCCAAAAGCGAGAAAAATGCACCCATTGTCCGATTAATCAATCGTCGCTATGCTGGTCTGGGGCGAGGATATGTTTATATTAGCGGTCGAGTTATTATGTATCGAGACAAACCCGAAATCACCATAAATCACCCACAGCAATTATCAGATTTTTGTCCCACACCACATCACTTACAGCAATTGATAACACTTGAGGAACCTGATCATGTACAATCACAGATAATTGTTTAATCTAGGAGTTAATCAAAATGCCAGCCGATTTACCCAAAGGGTTCCCAGAACCTACAGACATTGGAACTATTGAAGTTAAAAAATACCCCCATTATCGGGCTGTTACCTATCGCCACCAGGGAGATTTAACCGTCGCCACCTGCATGGCATTTAACCCCCTATTCCAACATATTAGCACTAATAATATCGCCATGACAACCCCCGTCGAGGCGCGATATTTACAGGAGGGTTCCTGGGAAGAAACATCAGCGGCGGATGTCTCTTTTTTATACTCTCAACCCGAAATTAATCCCCAAACTGTTGATGCTGATGTCACCGTCACAGATACCCCAGAAATGATGGTAGTTAGCATTGGGATTCAAGGTCCTTATACTTGGGAAAGCTACCAAATACATTTGGATAAATTGAAAGACTGGCTACAACAACATCCAGAATATCAAATTTTTGGACCCCCAAGACGCTTGTTTTATAATTCCCCTATGACTCCCCCTTATTTAAAATATAGTGAAGTACAAATTCCCATTACCCCTCGTTAACCGCTGAGGGTTGACAAGTTTTAGAGACTCATGATAAGATATTGACATATACTTTTTATATAATTGAAATCTGTATCCGAATAAAAAAATGTATATATTCCCATTATTTAAATGATACCACCAAACGAATCAGAAATCAAGGAGCGACCTCTCAAAAAAATTCGCAACATTTCTTAATTTTTTGTTACAAAAGTTAACATAAAGTTAACATAATTATTATAGACGGAAGCCGGGGAATCGCCCTGGGTGTCACCATAATAGGCGAGACCATGTTACAGGGAACTAGAATCCAAACTCTTGGCTTCTTCGTCGCTTTTGGGAAGGTGTAAGCCACACTCTTGTTTAAGTCCCCGGAACCGGGTATCACGATCGCTTTCATCACTATCCATCACTGGGCGACTGGAATGCCAATCACCAACAGTAGTGTAACCCAGGTCGAAATAGGGATGATAGGGGAGGTCGTGGGCGGTTAGATATTTATAGACATCGCGGGAATGCCAATTGAGAATCGGGTAAACCTTATAACGACCCGATTGGTAATCAATACAACGTAAAGTTTTGCGGTGTGCGGTCTGATCAGCCCTAAGTCCCGCCAACCAAGCCGTAGCCCCAAGTTCATTTAAAGCCCGTTGCATAGGTTCAACCTTGCGGATTTGGTCATAGCGGTTAAAGGCTTCGAGATCATTGTGGTCCCACAGACGACCATAAAGGGCTTCCATCCTAGCCGGAGACATGGAAGATTGATAAACTTTCAGATTGAGTTGGAGGCGCTTAGTCAATTCTTCAGCAAAGCGGTAAGTTTCAAGGGGAAGATAACCCGTATCGACCCAAATCACCGGAATATCTGGAACTACCTGGGTAACTAGATGTAGCATCACCGCCGATTGGATGCCGAAACTGGTACTCATCAACAACCCTGAGCCAAAAGTGTCCGCAGCCCATGTCACAATATCAGTAGCATTAGCATTTGTGAGGCGATCGTTAATGCTATCGAGATCCAGTTGCTCTAAAGTGCGATCGTCACAGCACCCGTTTTGGTCTGACGGGATAGATGCAGATTGTCCGTTGGAATTAATTAGACTCAAATTCGTCATCTTTTTTCCCTCCTAGAGACCCCCGCCATAGCTGTATTCAGCTGGGCTGGCTGCCGGAGTAAACGAGGGGCAGCACTTAGTTGGCATACGAATAACCATCCTTCTTGTGAATATTTGACTCTCTCCACGCTAAAGCAACGGAGATTCGGGAATGAACCAAAAGTTCTCACAGGCGTAGTCAAAGCGCCCCTATAGGTAACCATAAGGCTTCCCTTTACTTTTTTTCGATGTCCCTTTTGCCTCTCGCCGATGAAACCACTTTGCTACCGACATTTCTGCATTATGCAAGTCTGCCCTCACGGGATGTTAAGCCCCTTTCATTCGGGTCTTAGAGAAGGCAGTTATATGATACCATAGCACCCGCTGGCGTAAGCACGCCTGTCGCTTTTCCTCCCCGTTAAAGAGACGGGGCTACCAAGCCACCGAGCTTTCAGCGTGTTGAGATCTTAAAACTTCCAGCAGTAGCCGTGGTGCAACCCACAGAATCAATCGTCCGGTATGATGACTTATCCGCAGTCCCCACAGCGGGTTTAGGCATAACCCAAACAAATCTTACCCAAAAATTCCCTGAGCAACTACCCTTGTTTTGACGCTCCCCGCTCTAAATAGACGGGGATTCTTCATTCATAGACTTGCCATAATTTAGCAGGATTTCTCCAACCAAACTAGAGGGCAAATCTCTGAAGCTTGAGATTTGGTGCGCCCCACCATACTTAATCCTTTTGGCAATATGTTTAAAGCAGCGTTTCTATCACGGAAGTCTGTATATCTGCAATGAGGGCAGACATGAGTGCGAGTAGATAACGACTTTTCTGCCCTTTGGTCACAATTAGAACAATTCTGAGAAGTATTATGGGGTGGAACAGCAATAACCAATTTGCCATACTTATCCCCAAAATACCCTAGCCATCGTTTAAAAGTAGCCCATCCTGCATCGGTTATCGACTTGGCTAAACGATGATTTCTAACCATACCTCGAACATTCAAGTCTTCACAAACTACCAAACCGTTAGATTGGACTAAACGGAGTGCCACGCTTTTGACAAACTCTTCTCGCTGTCTGCTTACTCTTAAATGTTTTTGGGCCTAAGGAGTTAAAGGGGTTATGGTATCTCTAGGATCTAATTTGATGGAGAATTGAACATAATATCCATCTGCTTGTCTAATAATCCTCACTCGCTTAATCTGTTCAGGCTGATAGTAATTAATATCCCTAGAGCCTATCAGCTTGAGCTTACCAATACCTTTTTTGTCGGTAAAAGTGATCTGCGGTTTATTGTCTGATAGTTTCCATCCAGAGACTTTATATTCTACCGAACGAGAATGTTTTTTGAATCTTGGATACCCCTTCTTCCCCTTGACCTGGTTTTGGCAATTCTCGTAAAAACGAGTAATCGCACCGAGAACTCTTTCAACTGCCGTTTGACAAGCATGATAGTTTAAATCTTTGACCAAATCAAACACCTTCCGCAGTGCTGTGTTGCATCGAAATAAGTCAACCTTACCTATGCCACGATTGTCCATCCAATAACGAAGCACCTTATTGCCGACAAACTGTGCTGTCCGTATTGCTTCATCAATGGCTTCGACTTGATGTGGCTTGGGTTTGACTTTGTATTCGATCACCAACATTTTGACACTGTACGCGCTGGTATCAGCCATTATAGCCTAAAAAATAAACGCGGGTTAAAACCCGCGAGTCGCCCTAACCCTCCCTTGAAAGACGAGGGCTTGCGGGCATCCCGTGTGATTTTCGTCAGATCCATAGCCAAAATTTTGGTGAAAATTTCTTGATTTCCTCCACAAGATCTTCACAATCTCATGGTTTGATGAGAATTAACTACTTTAGTAAACCGCCAGCACCCCTTTTATAAAATCGCTGGCCTATATTATCAAAGCATAGCCTGAGTCCATCGGACTTGGGCTATGTTGTCTGCGAGGAAAAAGTTGGTTTTTGCCGGGGCGGGTTTATTTACAGCTCCAGAACAGCAACCACTAGCCTGTAACATAGAAGTTCATCATCAGAATTCGGCTTTTTCCAAGGTTGAGAAAGGCTAAGAACCACCAGACATTCAGGACTTAAAATATAGTCATTGTCTAGTTTAGTACAAAGCTCTGGATCAGTCACGTTCAAGACTAAGCTGTGACCGCCCTGTAAAGGAATTTCCCCTTTCCATTTGCCGTAATTATTGCGCCAAGTTTCAAACCCGTCAACCTTGACTATTTGTAATGTACGTCTTTGATGGCGAGGCAATGAAGATATGTATGAATAGGGGATAGCATTCAGCCAATCATGACGATGACTATGAATAATTTCATCATCACAATAACAAACTACGTCCGTAGGGCTAACTCTGCCAACGTGCTTCCAGGAACCCCTTAAAATCAGTCTATTCTCACATTCATATCCATTTCCTGTATCACTTAGAGGTATATCAACAATATCTAGTGGTTGGATAAGCCTTCCATTAATCTGAGACATATTTACCGGAATGCGACCATCATCGAAGCTAGTCACAGGACGAACCCATTTCCCTGTAGATATTTCTATCCCAGCAATACAACGGTCATTGTGCTTCCGAGAATTAGCAAGACAAATTAACTTTGACATCATCCTTACCACTTATAGGTGATGAATGTTTATATTTCCCCATTTTTGGTTTAAGTATTCCGCAACTAAGCGACGATGACAGTTATGAGGTTTAGCCTCACTGCAAAGCAAACAAGCTCCATGAGCTAAATCTGGGGACAGCTTTTTTTCGATTTCACGATCCGCCATCAGCTTTAAAAATTTCTGCTCATATATCGACCAATCTCCCTTTTTCTTTTTATACTCATCAAGAATATCTTTGGTGGGAGCCAAGTCTAAAATATGCACATAATCAATATCGTCGATAGTTTTCAAGAAATACTCTAAGTCTGCTCTTTTGGCGAATCCAGCTAATTGAGATACATTATTTAAACGAGTGTCTATAACTTTCTTAACACCTGCTTTTTTAAGAGTTTCAAAGAAAATTTGTGCGCTTTTTTGAGTGAAACCTATGGTGAATAAATCCACCTGATTTTTCTTAGTTTTCATGGGTCTTATTTTCCTTTTCTACATAAGCAATCTCATCCCCCTGAAGTTGATAAGCTTGGCTCAAGCATTCTTCTCTTGTTGGTAAACTCTTTGGGGAAAATAGGGAAAGCTGAACTTCTTGTGCATCGCCAAAATCCCTAAAACCATGCTTAACAAGCATTCTATCTTCCAAATGCTCATGAGATTCTAAATCCCCATTCTTTAGGATGTGATTTATAGGGATATCAAAATCCCGTAAGTGCTGACAGACCAAGATGGCTCGGTGACAGGTTAATGGATCTTGTTCAGCACACATCAGCGAAATCTTATGTTTTTTCAAACCTTTATGAAGTCGCTTAATTCCTTGGTGAAAAGCATCTGTAAGAGCAATTCTTTCATATACTGCTTTACCATTGATATAGCAGTCGGGGTTACTAGGTCTTGCACCCAGTTCCCGTCCCAGAAAAACATATTGAATTCCTTGTTGAGCGAGAAACTCTTGTAGGGATGAGCGATTGAAATGTGACAAGAATCGGCTGTAGGGATGTGAACGTACATCAGCAACAGCGGTTACTCGATGCTTTTGGAGTAGGGAGATGAAAGCATCTATCTCATGATTAGAGTGACCGATACTGAATAACTCCATACTGATCCTCTGTTGCTACCTAGTCATACTATTTTATTTGGCGTTCATTGTCTATGAACCCTCATTATTATGGTAGTACAGACCTGCTTGGCTTGTCAATCTTAACCAGTTTCCAGATCAGCTATAGGAGAGATATCTAAGTATTAATCAGACAACGGCAACTCAGCACAACTACGATCGCCATAGGCCATAACCCCTATGCCATAGGCCAATTATCCCCCCGATTAGCTTCCCAGGGAAAAGCGATCGCTTAGGGGATTAACGGAGAACTAGAGGCAAAATACCAATGGCTTGGGTGTTATCTTCTGGGAGGCGATCGCCATTTACAGCCACAAATTCCTTAAACTTCTCCCCATCTTTCATTTGGGATAATTGAATGTATTTTCCCGGTTTTATTATAGGCGATCGCCTGTGCGTAGCACATACTGCCATCAGCGGTTTTCTGATATTTTGATCAACTGACCTAATCATAACCTGTAACTACGCCAACGCGCAGCGCTATAATTATCCCGACGGGCCGGCGATCGCCACAAACGCCGCCCAGTAGTAAGGAGACTCAAAGGGCGGGTCATCAAAAAATAAACTCAAACGGTCTTCCACTTCTTCCAACTCTTCCTCCGTCGCTTTGAACTCATGTTTGAGCCAGTCAAGAACATCATCACAAGATAACCCCCGTAACCAGGTTTGAGCAGCTTGCAGGGCAACTGTCACCGAGGGATAATCCGGTAAAATTTGATAGAGGCGCAGGGWCACCAGAGTCGCCGCCAGTTCATCCACATTCCAGAGACTGGCGACCACCGTTCGCGCTCCGGTCAATAAAAAGGCACTGGATAATCCCACATAGTCATCCGTGAGGGAAGTTTCCACCAAGCCCGTTTGGCTAGAACAGAGAACCAGGAGGCGACACACTGGAAGACTAAGACTGGTAACAATATCCACAAAGGTCAGCTTTTCCCCATTCGCCAGTCTCAGATAGGCGTTGAGGGGGTTGCGATCGTCAAATTCACCGTGACAGGCAAAGTGGACCGAGTGACTCTGCTCAAGAAAGGTTTGGGTGTCGGGTTCAGTTAAATTAGCCAGTCGGGCTTGGTCATGGCGCAAGACTTGATGGGGGCTAAATTTTCGGCACAACAGTTTCACCCCTAAATCGGCAGAGTCGAGGTCTTCTGTCGGGTTTTGAATGGCGAAGAAGGGGGCTATTTCCCGGTTGACGGGGGGAAGGTTTTGGAGGTAGTTGAGAATTTGACAACTGGGGGCATATTGCACCGGGAACCAGTCTTGCAGGGGTTTGGTTTCACTCCCAGAAGGCGAGGGGAGAGAGACGGGGAGAGCGTGGAGGGGAATGAGGTGCAGTTCCCGGTGGGGAATCATGATGAGGTGTTGAATTTGGGATAATTCAGCCAGAAGGCGGGGGAGTTGCAGGGCGGCGCTGAGGGTTTCCAGGCGTTGGGGGAGTTGCCAATGCCAGGTGGGTTTTCCGTAGTCGCTGAGGTAGTCCTGGAGGGCTTGGTCGAGGTGTTTGCGGTCTTCGGCGCTGAAGTGGTGGGGAGTAATCTGGATTTGCTGGTCTCGGCGGCGAGTGACGAGGAAGGCGTAAAATCCGGATTCCGCTTCGCTGGGGAGATACCACTCAATGAGGGCGGTTTGGGGCGGCAGGAGGCGGCGCAAGTCCGGGAGGTGGGGGCTGACTTTTTGGGTGAGGTTAAAGTTGGGGTCGTCGAGTTCCGTGAGCAGGGCTTGCAATTGCTGGTTAGCGGCTTGGAGTTGTTGGCGGATGAGGGTTTCCGGTGAGGGTTGGTTGAGGTTGTTTTCGGTAGTGGAGGTGTAGGCGAGTTGTTGTTGGTAGATGGCGATTTGACGGCGCAGGTCGCTGATGCGTTGTTTTTGTGCGTTGGTGGCGTTTTTGGGGTAGAGGTTGGCGCTGTCGAGGAGTTCGAGGAGGGTGCGGGATTTACTGCGTTCGACGGTGAGCAAGGCTTGGGGGTAGTCTTGGTTGTTGATGCAGGCTTGCACCATGTTTTCATAGATATCGAGGCAGTTGGCGATAAGTTCTCGTTTGTTTTTTTCGGAGGTGGCCCAGTAGCGGCTTTCTTCGATGGCAAGGATGGCTTGGTTGTAGCCTTCGATGGTGGTTTCCCAGTTTTGGAGGTCAAAGGCAATATTGCCCAAATTGCGACCGAGTTCCAAGGCTTCTAAGGGGAATCTGTCTGGGGAACAAATGGCTAAACCCGCTCTCCAGGCGGCAATGGCTTCGGGAATTTTATTTAATTGCCGATGGACAAATGCCAGAGAATTGTAACTGATGCCCATGCCTAAGCGATCGCCCAATTCGGTTCTCAATTCCAAAGATTGCCGATACAGACGCTCCGCCTCATCCCAGTTGCCGCGATTTCTGTAGATATCTCCCAACTGTCCCCAACAGCTTGCCATGCCCGAGCGATCGCCCAATTCAGTCATCACTTCCAAACATTGCCGATACAGATGCTCCGCCTCATACCAGTTGCCGCGAAGTTTCTCGATATCTCCCAAACTTCCCCAAGTGTTTGCCATCCCGGGCTGGTCTCCCAATTCGGTCATCACTTCCAAACATTGCCGGTAGAGTGTCTCCGCCGCCTCCCAGCGACCCCACTTCCTTTGTATATCTCCTAACATCCCTAGGGCATTTCTTAGGTTGGTCAGAGTTACTGAGAGGTCTTTGTCTAACCCCAACCGCCGCCGAATGGCTGCTGCTTCATCGTAGGCAGCGATCGCTTTCTCCAGATTTACAATGGGGTCAATGCCCAACAATTCCGCCTGATTCCGGTAAACATTACCTAGATTCATCAGGGTTCCCGCCCGTTTTGCCGGATTATCAGCCCCTAGTGCCAGCAGCACATCATAGCCGCGAATAGTAATTTCTAACACTTCAGCATACCGACCCTCTGGGAATTCTTGAATACTGATGCAGGTATTTTCTACTAACCGGGCTATCTCTTCTGCTTGGTCAGGATTCTGCTCCAGAAATCCCTGCACAAACTGGGCAATCACATCCCCTAAGTCAGGAACAATCAACTCCATATTTTCCCGCATCACCTGATGTACTGGTGCTGTATCCCCCTCCCTTTCCGCTTGCAACAGTTGCAGCCAAAATTGTGTTAATGCCGTTTGCTGATTTTCTTCAGGCTCCTGCTCTTGGGTTTGCGTTGGCTGTGCCTCAACCACAGGGTGAGATTCCAACTGTTCCGCAAACCCTATATATGCTCCTCCCAATGACCTTAAAATCTGAGCCGTTACCCGCGCAAAAGCGATCGCATTTCCCTGAACTTCCCCTTCCCCTAACTGTTGCGGATTTCTCAAAATCGCCCCAAACTCTTTTACGTTCGCAAAGCCCAATTTCTCCGCCACATGACCAGAAACCTCATCAATCACACTCACCATCTCATCCACCGGCATTGACTCTAACAATAACTCCCGGACTCCCGGCATAAAATCATATTGAACCAACTCCGGGTCAGTCTCCATATCAATCTCGGATATCGGCTTCAATAACCCGCCCAAAAACACTTCCGCCACATTCACCTGCAACGACTCTTTTAACAAAGTTTCCTGAATCAAACGCACAACAGGTAAAGTAATCACAGGAGCCGCCGCCAACAACCCCGCTAATTTTCGCGCTACCCGAGAAGCCGTCGCCCGAAATCCGTTTACCCGCTTTTCCGCAGTCAATTCGCCGCCAGAATTGGGCCTTTTCCTCCGTCTTTGATGTTCTGCATACTTAAATAAATATCCGGCTGCCCAAACTTTACCCTTTCCCGCCACTAATCGCGCCCAATTCCCTACGGATTCCGGTTCTAAGGTAAAAATTGGCACCTTCACCACCTGATGAGTCACTTCCTCATCCCACCACAACGGGAATTCATCAACTTTTAAGTTCTGATTCCAATCTCCGGGATTGAGTCCCTGTAACCCCACTAACGCCTCCCAACCTAAACCGCTTCTTTTCCACATCCATTCAGGCAGCATCTGCAAAATTGCCATCGACCCCCGTTTCGCCCAAAGGTCTAAAATGGGAGTCATTTTCCCCTCTCGCCACACTTTCGACACACAATCACTCACCAGAATCACTAATCGTCGCCCAGTGGGGTCGATTAATTCCTTGGGACTGCGCGGGGCTTGATGTTTCGCGGTTGCCCCTATCCCCCGGCGAATTTTCACCGCTTCGGGGTTATCCGTGAGTAAACTCCAAACTCGCACATCTCGGAAAATTCCATAGTTCTTGAGGAGTTTTTCTAAGTCTCGGAGGGTATGCCGCCACAGCAACATGGAGAGGCAATCCTCAATCACTAAATCTAAGTCTAACCAAGGTTCTAGGCGAGGTCTTAACACCGGAAGCCAAATCCCTTGGCTGGCAATTTGTTCGCTGGTGGCAACTTCATCAATCACCCAATCTCGTCCCCCAGAAACTCGACGCATCAGGGGTTTTAAAGCTCTGGCTAAGGTCAGAGGTTCCCGAAGTGAGGGAGCATCGGCAAGTCGAATCGGTAAACCCCCTCCACCAGCGGCGGTTTGACTCGGTTCCGGTTTGGGGACAATTTCGGCTTGGGGCGGTTGGGGGGTTGCTGGGGAAACAGGGGCAGGGGGTTGGTTTTCTGGGAGATTCTCGTGAGGGGTTGTGGCGGAATCCTCGGGGGTAGGGGTTTGAGTGCCTGGTTCTCTGGGCGGTTGGGATGAACTGCTGCTGTCCGAACTGGGTTCAGCCGAGGATGAAGCACTGGTTTCCTCTGGKGGAGTTACAGATTCAGAATATTGGTCAATGTGGGAAGCCAGCCAAAAGATATCCGCAATGTCTTTGGCGGAGAGTTGAAATTCCTGTTGTAAGGCTTGAACCAAATCGGGATTCATTAGTCCTCGGAACTGTTAAGGTACTTCATTAAAATGTCTACCAGGTCTTTCTCGTCGCTGACTTCCGGTTTTAACTCTCGCGTCACCATGTAAATGGCGTTTAAGAGTTGGTCGGTAGCGAGGTCGCCCTGGCTGCGGCGCTTGATAAACTGCTCGATAAGTTGATTAATTTTGGCGGGGTCTTGGGTGAGGCTATCTTCTCCTAAATGCGCTTCGACAATCTCTTTTAAGGCGGTAGAATCGGGTTGATAGGGCATAGGGAGTCTTAAACAACGCCGGAGAAAGGCTGGGGGAAAATCTCGTTCTCCATTGTTGGTGAGGATAATCAAGGGAAAGTTACAACAGCGGATTTTTCCATCTTGGACGGGAACTGGGATACCATCGGCGGTGGTGACTTCTACTTGATTCTGCTCTGGGCTAATTCGGGCGAGTTCGGGAATGGTGAATTCCCCTTCTTCAAACAGGTTGAGGAGGTCGTTGGGGAGGTTGATATCACTTTTATCAATTTCGTCGATGAGTAAGACTCTGGGACGATGAGCGGGTAAGAGGGCGGTTCCTAATGGCCCGAGGGTGATGTAACGACCGATATCTTTACTTTTATCGCCCATTTGAACGTCCTGGAGACGGGCGATCGCATCATAACGATAGAGTCCATCTTGCAAGCTGGAACGAGCGGTAATATACCACGGTAACACCGGGCCGAGTTTCAGTTCGTAAGCCACAGCATAGGCTAAGGAGGTTTTCCCCGTTCCCGGTTTCCCAGTTACTAACAGGGGTCGCCTCAGATATAAGGCGGCATTGACCATATTAACAACCCGGTTTTGCTCCTGGTTTTCAGGGCTATGAATCCGAAAGCTTTTCCCCCGTTTCTGGTCGCGAGTTTCCGAGTCTAAGGTCTGCAAAAAATTGTTCCAGCGGGTGGCGATTTCTTCCACCAGACTCTCTTCTACTCCAGTAAACTGTCGCCAACTCGGAGGTGGTGGCAATTTCTCAATCCCATCATGGGGGTCACGATTTCCTTGAAAGATTTTCCAGGTGTTCATAGGGTTAGGTGGGTTATTCTCCCGGTTGCATCAGTTCAATCATCATCTCAGGGGTGAGACGATAAGGATCTTCCCAGAGAAACCCCAAGTGACATCCGAGATGGTCGGGGCTATTTCCTTGGGAGGCGGATCGGAGTTCTCGGACTGACTCGCTTAACTGACGCAAAGGGCGACAGGTGAGGAGTTGATTGATACTCTCAGCATAGTTGGCATTGGGATTAGGGCATCGAGGCCAAAGGGCGATCGGTGTTGCTGCTTGCAAAATGGCTTTGACTAAAACCTCGAACTGCTCAGAGGCGGTGGGACAAGTCAGCTTTAAGCCAATTTTCTGGTTTAATTGGTGGGGCAGTTGCCTAGAGTTTAAGCTGTGGAGGTCTTCTAGGCTCTCAAAACTTTCTAAAAGGGGATGTTGGTCTAAAATCTGGCTGACTTTCCCCCAGTTTTCATACCACTGATTGAGATAATTGTCAAGATAATTGAGATTTAATCGTTCGAGCGATCGCACTCTCAGTCCATACCTCATTCCCCAACAAGTTTCACTATCAACGGGGTCAAATTCTAATTGCCACTGGTCAACTTCACTACTGAGAAACTCTTTGGGCAAAAACACTTCAATAGTTAAATGATACCGCTTTCCTCTCAACAACTTTAAGGCTTTTCTCAGGGATTTATTTAACCATATCTGAATCTCCGCCTGCGTACAAGTTAACCCATCTTCCCCAACTTCATCTAACAGCGGTTTAAATGCGGCATTGGGGTCATTTTGAATTAAAAAATTATCCTCAACTAGCCAAGCGTTGACGATGACTTGCTCAGACTTCTTTTGGGACTCCACAGTAACCAGCACATAAGACTCTAATGGCTGCGGTAAATTATCAGGTTCTCTCTGGGATGTCTTATTTTCTAATAGGTTTAAGAATTTATCTAAGCATTGATACCGTAAAATTTGGGTCAAACTGCTGAGTTCAGAGGGATAAAAATTATCCCCTACAATAGCATCGGATGGTAATGCGGTCTGGGCAAATTCTACGACATCTTTCCCATAACCACTCTCCTGCAATATCTCAAAAATTTGTTGTAATATTGCTTCAAAATCAACAGGTTTTCCATCCCCAAACATCCCCGGAATGGGTAGGATTGTCGATGATTTTAAGAGGGTTTTGATTTCTTCAATCCCTTGATTGGCTTGGTCAACGCCTGCTTGAAGTTCTTCAAGCTGCAAGGGAATGGTTTGTAAAATGTCTCGAATACTGCGATAACTTGACTCAAGCCTTGCAGAAATCTCTCGCAGGGTCTGGCTTTGTTGTTCTTGGTTTCCCTCAAGTTTACGCTGTAAGTCATCAAAATATTTTGGGATTTTGGAAAACTCTTGAATCTGATAGGCTTGACTCGCTTCGCCGTCATTTTTGAGTTTCAGTAATTGACTTAAAACACTTTGAAAATGACTGTCTTGATGCTTACTTAACCGGGCTAAATCAATCCGCAACCCGGTCAATAAATCCAACATCAAACCCGCGAAGGCTTTACCATCTTCTGCAAAGTCTTCCTTGAGAGTCTGACGGAAGGCTTGGGGAAATTCATCATAAAGCAGTTGGGAAACTGTGGCAAAAACTCCATCAGGAAATTTAAATCCTCCACCGGGACAGGCTGCCATATTCAGTCTAGCAAAAATATCTTGCCAATCTTCCAGTTCCAGGATTTTATCACCCTTTGGAATCAGGATATCTGGCATTTTTCCCTCACTGATTTCTGGATATCTTTCCGATTCTCCTGTCTCTTCATTTAGCCAACTACTCCATAAACTCACCCATTTTTGAGGGGTTATTTCGGCAATTTTTAGGAGATTCTTGCAGGTTTTGCTGTCTTGCTTAAACTCAGGGACGGCTTTATGGGTAATAACGGCGGCGATCGCTTTCCCAACCGCTTGAATTAAATCGTGGTTTTTTAAAGAAACGCCAGGATGTCCCGTGGTAGCATCCCCTAGCTCATTCGCAACGTTTCCGGCTACAACTGATGCGATCGCCTTGCAAGTTTCCCCTAACAACTCTTGAGCCTCTGGGTTCGAGAGTAACCCCACTACACCCAGGGCTGGGGGGAATGTGCAGGCTGCCACATAGAGGGACCCAAATACTCCTAGCCGATATAGGGTATTTTTGACCGCCATATCCTGCTCCGTCTAACTCATGGACTGATTTTAGCAGAAACCGCCTAGAAATCTGATGTCTGGGGTCATCGTTTTCTGGGATTTTTGACTCCACCCGATTAACCCTCTGCTGCTGTCTGGGAATTATTGTGCCGCTAGGGTTGACAAGTGCTGCGAAGTCATGGTAATATTTTTATATACAGTTTCATAATTGGATTGTTTGCAATAAATAAAATTTTGGCAATATTTCCATTATCTAAAAGTATAGCCCAGGTGTACCAAAAAAGCAAGGAACCCCCCCAGAAAAAAATTTTCGTAACATTTCTTAATATTTTGTTACAAAAGTTAACATAATTATGAACTACATTGATAGGTAATCAAGCAGACTATATATAAGATGATGCTAACTTCCAATGACTTTAGTGGGTTACTGAATCAAAGATTTTTCCGAAACTTTTTACCCATTCCGGCTGCTGGGACCTTACACCTGGGGAAAAAGACCCCAGACTTTGAATTACCAGACATCACGAATAATGGGAAAGTGCGTCTGTCTGAATACCGAGGTAATACGCCTGTTATTCTGGCGTTTACGCGAATTTTTACGGAAAAGCAGTATTGTCCCCTATGCTACCCCCACATAAAAGCTCTCAATGAAAATTATGGGGCTTTTGTGGAGCGTGGCGCTGAAATATTGATGATTACCAGTACAGACACAGCACAAAGCCAGACCGTGGTTAAAGATTTAGGCCTAAAAATGCCATTGTTAAGTGATTCTAGCTGTGGTATTTTCCGACTGTATCATGTAGGTCAAGCCTTGGGCGCACCTCTTCCGGCTCAATTTGTTTTAGACCGTGAGGGAATCTTACAATATCGCCATTTATTTTCGTTTCTTGAACCCAATGCGACAGTCCCTAAACTACTTAGTATTCTGGACGAACTGGCTAATTAAAAACTAGGCTGCCAATCTTTGGATTCTAAGCGTTTGAGCTGTTGTAGGTAACGGGAAAAATAACCATGATTTAAGCGGCTGTAGTCGTACATTTTGGCGCTTTGTAAGCTAATCGCCCAGGACCAAATTTGAGCCACTTGGGTGAAGGCGGGTAAGGTATATTTTTCCCAGTCAGTTAGGGGGTAAATCTCTTGATATCCTTGTATAAAAGCCTCTCGGCTACTACGTCCTAACCCGGCTTGTAGGGAAACTTGTAAAAATTTGGCAATGTCAAAAATCCGCCAACCATAGCCACATTGATCAAAGTCGAATAGGGTGATCTCCCCTGAGTGGGTAAAATGGGCGTTTCCACTGTGGGGGTCTCCCCAACAAATTCCCCATAGGTCAGCGTTTTTGGGGAAATCAGCTAATTTAGCCCGGATTGTCTCTGCTGTATTATGTAAGTCTGATAGGTCTGACGATCGCAATTGTAGGAAGGGGGCGATCGCTTCTACGGAACGATCTAAGAGGTATTCTAAGGTTAGGGGCGATCGGTAATGGTCTGTATGGAAGTGACGAGAAACCTGATGAAGACGGGCGACAGTTTGACCTAGTTGGCGACTCTGGCTAGGGTTTAAGTCTCCTAGGGGAATTTGTCCTGATGCGTAAGTGAACAGCGCTGCATATCGTTTCCCCTCCGGTGCATTAATTTCTACCAACAGTTGATTCTCCCAAGTCCTTAACGGGTGGGAAACGGGAATATCTCGTTTCCGCAGAAAGTCCAACAGGTCTAACTCGAATTCGGTTTCTGACCTAGACCGCCAATGATGATGGGACACCCTGAGAATATAGGATCTGATCGATGTTTCGATTACATATATATCACTCAAGCCTCGATGCCAAAATTCACAACTCTGGACTGCTTCGAGTCTATACTGGGGCAGTACCTTGGAAACTAAGGCCTCACAGGCTAAGGTTGAGTAACTGACGGGGAATGTCTCTTCTGTAGTCGCTAGGCTTAATCTCGACCTTTTGCTTCTGGTGCGACTAACGGCAATCATGGCTTTATACCTCCAAAGTTTGATTATTAGTGTTGACGGCTTCTCTCGTCGGACACAGATGCGATCGCTTTAGCTTCACAAGGGTTTCCCTCAGTTTTTGGTAGCATCTGTATTGACTACTTCCTTTTTTTGGTTCAATTGGCTGATTCCTCGCCTGATTCCCTAAACTATCTGATTATTTCTACCATCAAAAATTATCAAACCTTTTTGGTATAAATGACAAGCTATGGCGACGTTGAACCACCAATCGATCACACCATTTGATTTATTATCATATTTCTTCTAGCCTCAAATTGTAAGATAAAAATGACATTTTTTATATTTTTTTGTCAGATAATTTTCCCGGTAAATAATTCTTAATTATTTCTTGGTATTTTTCCCAAAAACTGATATAATTGATAGTTAGACAATTCTACCAGGCTATACTACAAATCGAGCTTTTTGGCAAGTCTGATTTGAACAAAATCTCCCATTTATGGCTGCTCACTTGGCAACTATATTAAATTTTGGTAACATTGATTACAGTTTTTTTGATAATTATGTGCTAAAGCCTACCCAATTACTTGAACATGAAACCAATCAAATCAATGCGACAGGGAGACGTAATTCTACAAGCTACCCAGGACTTACCTGATCTGAGTTTGATGTCTGTAGAAAAGCGTTGTGATTTAGTATTAGCCAGAGGGGAAGTCACGGGACATACTCACCGCATTACACAGGGGGAAGCTGAACTTTATCAGTGGGGTATAAATCTCTGCTTACGGGTTTATTCCCAAACGGCTATACTCACCCATGAGGAACACCAGCCTATTACTATTCCCAAGGGAGACTGGCTAGTAACTATTCAACGGGAGTATGAACCGAGGGGATGGCGGCAGGTAGTTGATTAAAAGCTATGAATGTGACTAAGGAGAAAATTCTGCTTATTGATGACAGTAGAGTGATGAGATGTCTGATTAAAGATGAATTACTTAACTCCATGACTGGGGAGGTTGTGGAGGCGCGTGATGGTCAAGCGGCTAGGGATATTTTAGCGGCTGAGGGGGCAAGTTTTTCGCTGATTATGTTGGATTGGATGTTGCCTAAAGTTAGTGGTATGCAGCTATTTTGGCAAATTCAAAGCCAGAGAGATTTGCAGCAAATTCCTTTGGTATTGATGGCGCAAAAACTTAGTGAAATTGATGGACATATACCGAAATATTTTTATCGTTATTGTCAGTTTTTACAAAAACCTTTAGAATCGGAAATATTTGGGCGGGCGATCGCCTCGGCTAAGGAAAAAGCTAATCAGCCTCATTCTTTCAGGAGGTTAACAGATAACAGGTCTCGCTTGCACGCGATCGCTAAACCGGCTATGGTATTTGAGGACGGTTATCAGGTCTACGCCCATCACGGTTGGATTTTCCGAGAAGATTATTTGGCGGGGGTTGAGTTAATCCGTCATAGTGTGGATGAAAGCGATCGCCTCCACGCCGAAGGACAAGGGGCTATTGAATTTTCCGATGGATTTCGCTGCTACTTTAATCATGGGGTAATGCTACCGGAAACATACGGGAAACTGCACCCCCATCAATGGCAATCACAATGGTTATTAACGGAACCAAATGCGGAAATTAGAAGGGTGTTAATTCAGGGTATAGGTTATGGCAGAATTTGCCAAGAACTCGATTCGATAGAATTAGATAATTGGCGGGAATATACATTATTAAAAATTGATAACTCTCAAGAAAACGAGCCGATTTTGTTATTAAAAATGACCTGTGCGAGTACCAAATCAATTCATGTCCTGCGAGTCCCCCCAGATATGACCTCAGCTAGGGCGGCGATTAGGTGGGTGAACTGGGGGATTGACCCGGAAGAATTTGCAGTGGAAACTTAAACAATATTTAATTATTCTGGTCTCCGCAAAATGTCTTCATAAATTCTAGCAATATCGAGATACAAATGTTACCATCTATTCTACAATTGTAGGATCTAATGGTTTGAGAGTTGGGTGTTTTTTTATGGATTATAAACAAGAATTAATTACCACAATCCACGACTTTGGCTGCGACCTAGAATTATTGGAAGGTCGCTTAACCCAACTCAGTGAAATTTCCCCAACAGCAGTCCTAATTCCTGCCTTGTATGAAGAACTAGAAAGACCGGCATTGACTCAAATTCGCGATTGCTTAAAAGACTGTGAATTTGTCAGAACTGTTGTAGTATGTGTACGAGCAACCACCCTAGAACAATATGCTAAAACGGTTGAATTTTTTGAAATTATGCCCCAACGGACTCTAGTAATTTGGGAAAATGGACCCCGCGTGACTCAACTTTTGAACAAATTAAGGGAAAAGGGGCTAGATTTATTGAGTTTTAAGGGTAAAGGTCAAGCCGTGTGGTTAGGATTGGGTTTAGCATCCCTGCAAGCGGAAGCGATCGCTCTCCATGATGCAGATATTACCACCTATGATAAATCCTATCCCCTGAAATTGTTATTTCCCTTAGTGGAGAAGGACCTAGGCTTGGCTTTCAATAAAGCCTACTACGCCCGTATAGGAGGGGAACCCCTAGGTTTTCATGGTCGGGTAGTGCGTCTGTTTGTGACACCCCTACTGACAGCAATGATGGATATATTTGGTTATAACAATTACCTCCGGTATCTTAGCGCCTATCGTTATCCCCTGTCGGGAGAATTTGCCCTGACCGATGACCTGGCCCTGAATACTCGCATTCCGGGTAACTGGGGGTTAGAAATCGGGTTATTAGCAGAAGTTTACCGCAATGTTGCCGATAAACGTATCGCCCAAATCGACTTAGGGATTTTTGACCATAAACATCAAAGCCTAGGAAGATCCAGCAATGAAGGCCTGCGGAAGATGTGCCGGGATATTTTCCGTTCAATTCTCAGAACCCTAGTAGAAACGGAAAGAGTGACCATTAGCCGGGAACAAATCCATACCTTGCGGGTCAAGTTTCGCCGAGAAGCACAAGACTACACCAGGCAATATTTCCTTGATGCCCGATTTAATAATCTACACTACGATCGCCACCAAGAAGAAATGACTGTGGAAATCTTTGAACAGGTGATCGCAGAAGCCGGGGATGAATATTTCCGCAACCCAGCGGGGGCGCAAATTCCTGACTGGACTAGGGCGTTAGCAGTGATGCCAGCCCTGCGGGAACAGCTACGGGAAGCCACCCGCCGGGATATGGTACAAGCGAGGGAACTTACCAAAAATAACTCCGGTGAACCTTCGCCCCCTGGTGACTTGGAACCCAATTAGGTTTTTGTGGGTTTGAGTAAGTTTCTCAGAACAGTTATTGTATTAACAGGAACTAAAAGACGCGATCGCCTGATTTTTGGGACTCGACAAAAAGGAAGAGAATGTTTATTGCATCGGACAACACCACAATTTTTATCTTACTAATTTCCCTAGGGATTCTGGCTTGGGGATACTACCGCGCTAGACCATTTGGAAAAGCTGGCATTCTCTCATGGTTGCAGTCAGTATCTCTGATGGGACCCTGGCTATTATTTTTTGGGTTAACAGCCTTTGGCATCTATATTAACTTGGTCAGCATTCTGCTGTTATTCGTCGCCGCCACGGGTATTTACATTTACTTGGGGCGAAAACTGCGATCGCTGGCTGAAGAATTAGAGGACAGCCAGCCCAAGGTTCCTCAAGAGACGGAAACTCCTACCCCAGAAGCAGTTAACCTCAGCGACACCAGCCCGGAAACTCCACAGCAGCAGACTCCCAAAACTGACACTACACCTATCAACCCAGAAGACCTAAAAGTTATCCAAGGTATTTTTGGCATTGATACCTTTTTCGCCACGGAAACTTTCCCCTATCAAGAGGGAGTCATTTTTAAGGGGAACCTTCGCAGTGACCCGGAAGAAGTCCATGGTCGTCTCAGCAGCAGCCTTCAAGAAAAAATGGGCGATCGCTTCCGTTTATTTTTAATCGAAAATCCTGATGGTAAACCTGTTGTCATTGTCCTTCCCAGTAGCAATGACCCCCAACCCGCTACAGGAGGCCAAAAAATCCTCGCCCTGGTTTTACTGGTGATTACAGTCGCCACCATTTTTCAAGCCGGGGGTCTACTTTTGGGCTTCGACTTCTTTAGTGAACCTAGGCGTTATGGGGAAGTCTTACCTATTGCGATCGGTATAGGATCGGTTCTCGCCGCCCATGAAATCGCCCATCAAGTTATCGCCAACCGCCACCAGGTTAAATTTAGCCTCCCCTTTTTCATTCCTACTGTACAAATCGGCACCTTTGGCGCTTTTAACCGATTTGAGTCTGTACTTCCTAACCGGAAAGTTTTATTTGATGTCGCCCTCGCTGGACCCGCCGCCGGCGGTTTGTTATCRCTACTGATGCTATTGCTTGGATTGATACTTTCTCACCAAGGTAGTTTGTTTCAAGTTCCCACTA